>PGYG01000043.1:16294-28146 GCA_002839545.1 Candidatus Methanoperedentaceae archaeon HGW-Methanoperedenaceae-1 | reverse complement strand
CCAAGCTTACTTGCGGTTATTATGGAGCGCCTGTAAGGCGAGGTGTTTATAGTCACCCATACATGAGGCGGGGGGTGGAACCTTATCTCATCAAGTCCTGCCTCTTTTAAAGCACCAAGTATTTCATCTCCCGGTGCGGAAGCCGTATAAAGATGGATATGGTGCGAAGTCCCGAACCTTTCTTTAAGTAAGCGTATATAATGAAGCACCCGCCCAGGCTCAAGCAGCGGCTCACCGCCAGTAATACTCGTGCCAAGTGCATCCATTGATTCTGCTTCCTCAATCACGTCCCTGTCTGTACGCACCTGCCTCTCGTTTGCAAAAACAATGTCTTTTCCCTGCCTTTCATTTGAAACAGGGCAATAATAACAATCCTTCCCGCATTTTCCAGTAACAAAAAGCACCATCTTTGCACCCCTGTAACAGAGGCGGCAGCCTTCGGCTATGTAATTGTAAAAAGAACCGGACTCGTCTGCTTTCATAATTAATCCCGTATATATCCACGGGGTCTTATTTTGAGCGGCTTATAATAAAGTCACCAAGCTCTTCAAGCTTTGATTTCGCAATACTCTCATCAAGGATACTAATATGGCTTTTTGCCAGTTCAACCTCACTTCGTGCCAGTTCCTCAGCACGTGCAATTGACTCACTGACAATATGCATGAGTTCCCCGTTGTTGCATTTCATCATGGTATCAAGTGAAATCCCGGAATTCAATGCATCAATTACCACGATTGAAGGGCGTCCCATAAACAGGTCTTTCCTTACTGGTTTTCCAAGCTCGTTTTCCTTGGAAATACAATCAAGAATATCATCGCGCACCTGGAATGCTATTCCAATGTGGTTCCCGCATTCCCTGAGGCTTGCTACCTGCCTCGCATCGCCTCCGCCCACAAGTGAGCCGACCTCAGCAGCAGACCCGAAAAGGCATCCGGTTTTCCTGAATGCAAGGTCGATATAGCTTTTCTTGTCAGTGGCATAATCAACAAGTTCCATAGCTTCTCCTTCACCCATATAGAACAATGAATCCGCTATCGCATTCATGAGCCTCGGGTCACGTGAAGCGATTTTAAGCGAGAGGGCTGCAAGAATCTGGACTGTAAGAAGGGCAAGGTCTGTCCCCCATTTCTTATGTATTGTTTCCCTTCCGCGCCGTTTGTCGGATTTATCAATTACATCGTCAAGGACAAGGGATGATGAATGGATTAACTCAATAGACGCTGCCGCAAAACTTGCATCCTCGGCTTTCCCGCCAACAGCTTCTGCCGCAAGTGTCACAAGCGCGGGACGGATACGTTTTCCTTTTGAAGCTATCGCATAGCCAACAGCAGCTCCAAGTTCGGGCGGCTTTATATCAATAAGAAGACTCGCAAGTTCAGCATCAACCATATCTGCGCGCCCGGCTAAAAGTTGTTCAATATCCATTTTAAATCACAAATCTAACTCGTCCTTAATAGACTTTTCGAGTTTGTATTCGGCATTCATTTATTTTGCGGTTTATTCCTGATTATTCAGGCATCAAGTTTTCTCATTCTTTCAACCGCTTCATTAATCCTATCAACAGTCTTTGTGAGGGAAAACCTGATATAGCCTTCCCCGGATTCACCAAAACCAACACCAGGCGTGGCTACGATTCCTGCTTTTTCAAGTAACCGCTTTGAGAACTCCATCGAATTCCCCTCAATTCCTGCCCATACGTAGAATGTTGCTTTCGGCGGTCTCACATCAAGACCGAGTTCTTCGAGTCCCACAAGAAGGGCATCGCGTCTTTTGGTGTAGATGCGGTTCATGTCACGGACACAATCCTGCGGTCCTGAAAGTGCGGCGATACCTGCTTCCTGTACTGCTTCAAAAGCGCCTGAATCAATATTCGTCTTTACTTTTCCAAGTCCTGCAATTATATCACGGTTGCCGACTGCAAAACCGATTCGCCATCCTGTCATATTATATGTTTTTGAGAGGGAATGAAGTTCGATACCTATATCCATTGCGCCTTTTGTTTTCAGGAAACTCGGTGCTTTGTACCCGTCAAATGTCATCTCTGAATAGGCGTTGTCATGAACAACCACAATATCGTTTTCATTTGCAAAATCCACAACTTCTTCGAAGAAGCTGGTGGTTGCTGTGGCTGATGTCGGGTTGTTGGGATAATTTATGAACATAAGTTTTGCTTTTTTCGCTGTGTCCTTTGGTATGGCATCAAGGTCTGGAAGAAAATCATTCTCTGAAAGTAACGGCATCCTGTAAGGCACACCATTGGCAAAAGTCGTACCTGTGTTATATACCGGGTATCCTGGGTCAGGCACAAGCGCCACATCCCCAGGGTTCAGGAATGCAAGGGGTATATGTGCGACACCTTCTTTTGAACCTATAAGGGCAAGAACTTCGTTTTCAGGGTTAAGGTCAACTTTCATGGTTTTCCTGTACCAATCTGCTGCCGCCTGCCTGTAAGAAAGCATTCCCTCGTAAGACGGGTAGCGGTGTCTTGCCGGGTTATCTACTGATTTCTTAAGCGCCTCGACGATATGCGGCGGTGTCGGCATATCAGGGTCGCCTACCCCGAAATCAATAACGTCCACGCCTTTTTTCATGACCTCGGATTTTGCTTTATCAATTGATGCGAATAAGTATGGTGGTAATGAATTTATCCTGTCAGCGTACATAATTCTCCGGGTTTCTTGATGAGCTTTATTATATTTAAGGTATGACGTTTCGGTTCTGGTAAAGGGGTTTTCATACGTTTTCACTCTTCCTCATCATCCTCGTCCTCGTCACTCTTCCCGCCAACATCAAGCAACAGTTCTCCATAAAGCAGTTTCTCGATTACCTGTGCAACAAAAAACCTCTTATGGTTTCTCTGTATGTCCTCGTTCATGTGAAGCTCTGAATCAACCTGGACACGCACAAGTACATACCTGAATTTTTCCATATCATCGATTTGCAGTGACATTATAGATTCTATCAGGTACGGTAAACTGTCAGGGTTATCCACTGCTTCTGCAATAGCAAGTATGTGCACCGGAATGTTACCAGCACCCACATTTTTCTTTCCCATGAGAAGCTCAAGGGTATCCATTGAATATTTTTTGTTATTGATAACTGCGTGAACCATACAACCACATATTCTTTAACTATCATATTCTATATTAGCCTAAGTATGGACGGTCCTATAATTCTTAAAACAACCCATGAGGGCAAGGTGAAAGAGTATTTTGTCATGCCTGAAGGGGAAAAGCACACTGACCTCGGGATAATAAAACTCGACACACTCAAGGATATGCAGCCTGGCGACACCATAAGTTCACATATTGGTGTCGGGTTTACAATCCAGAAACCAAGGTCTCCTGACTTTTTCAAACACGCAAAACGCACCGGAGCACCCATGATGCCAAAGGATATTGGCGTGATTATCTCAAATACCGGCTTGTGTTCCACAGACAGTGTGCTTGATGCAGGCACAGGGTCGGGAATACTTGCTATTTACCTTGGGATGATTGCGAAAAAAGTTGTTTCTTATGAAATCAGGGAAGAGTTTGTCGATGTTGCAAGGAAAAATATCGCACTTGCCAATCTTACCAATGTTGAGATTCGAAACGGGGATATTGTTGAAGAAATCGGGAAACTTGATGAGAAGTTTGATATTATAACACTTGATACCATACATTCTGCACAGGTTGTACCTTTTGTTCCTGATGCCATATACCCTGGCGGGTTTTTGGCAGTTTATTCTCCTTTTTTTGAGCAGACAAAGGAAGTGCGGCAGGCTATCGAAAAAACGAATTACACAGAAGTCAGTACGATTGAAACGATGGAGCGCGAAATTTCTTTTACTGAGCGCGGGACACGCCCTTCAACAGCACGGGTTGGACATACTGGATTTATCACGCTGGCAAGATATTGAGGATTTATCCTGCCGGTCCAGCCTGTGAGACATAAACCACCTTTAGCCCATGATGAAAACTAAAGTTATACTAATAAAGGATTAAAAATCACTAAATCTTATTTATTTGACTTTATATTGGATTTATTCTGTTAAAAACATGTTATAATATTTACAAACCATAAATAAGCATTTATAAACTTTAAAAACTGAAAAAACTGTCGAGTTGTTTATATTATTTACTGATTATTAGAGTTGGCTATGGTAATAAAAAATCCATGCGAATACAACATACCTGAAGATTCTATCGGGCTTGAAAAATTAAAACTTGAATATGAGTTTGAATTAGCAACCTTGAAACTGAAAGAACAGGGAACTGGTGGGAACCATGATACAAACCGGTATCTGTAAAATGGATGAGTTATTGCATGGGGGTATACCAAAAGGAAAAAGCCTCATTTATTACGCACAGCCAGGTGTAGATTATGGAATTTTCGGGCTGCATACAATATTTAATACACTTAAAAAAGGCGGCAAAGGTGTTTTTATTGTAAACAGTACGACCCCGAACAATATCAGGGATACATTCAGGGAGTTCGGATGGCATATCGATTTTTTAAACAACGACTTTGTATTTGTTGATGCTTTTTCGTCATTAATTCGTTCCCATTCAGATGAAAAATTTGTAATTTCAAATCCTGATAACATTGAAGAACTTGATAAAAAATTATTAGACCTGCTCAGGAATTCACCGGCGTGCACAGTTGTATTTGAGTCGCTTTCTACTATAATGGACTTATATGGTGAGAAAGAAACCATCAAATCAGTTAAGGGCTGGAATGAAATAGCAAAGGTGAATGGGCACGTCATGATTTATAATTTTACAGCATGGGCATACCCAAGGGAAACCCTGGATTTAATAAAGACGGAACTTTTTAATGCCGTTGTAACCATCTGTGGTTCAGGAGAATATGTAATATTCAGTAAATATCTTGGAATATCTAAATTGGATTGGAAAAAAGAACCTGAGAAATTACCTCAATATGAATCCGGATATATTATGAACAAAGGAATAGTAACGCCATGGCTAGAATATGAAATAAATGGTTCCCTTGTTAATATCATGAGAGAAAATCACGCATTCGAATGTCCATCATTGTTATAAAAACCAGAGTGATGATATGAGTTATGAATCAATGAAATGCCGGGTAATAGTACTGTCCACCATGTTACTTTTAACTGGATTAATCCAGCCGGTAATTGCATCTGAAAATTTATTCCTGCCGCAGGCTGGGAATCACACGACTGCTGTTAATTATAACTTAAAAGCTGTGCCGTGGTTGTGTACAATAAACAATGATATTTGTAAAAACCTGGAACATATTGGAAATGAAAAAAATGTATCAGGAAATAATATTACTATCGTTTCATGGGGTCCGGAGATAATGGAAGATGTCTATGTAAATGAGACTGTAAGCGAGACCATCGAATATTCAATTACAACAACAGAACCAATGACCATTAACAGCTGGACGATTGATAAGGTGCCTGCCTCTGGCATTACAGACGGCAGCACTGCCTCTTTTACGCATGAATGGGACAGTTCGGAAACAGGGTTCCACACCATTGTTTACAAAGGATACGATAATGGTTCTGAAGTCGGGTTCAAGTGGTATGTTAACGTTTATAAATCCGGCAAGTTTGTTGAAGGTAATATCTTCAATGTCATAGATGATGTGCTTGAGAACAACGCAGCAGACATCAAAGTAAGGATTTTTAAGAATAAGATTGAAAATGAAAATACTGGTACTGAATTTTTAATCCGGGAAATTAATTTTTTAAGTGATACGAATTCCAATATCCAGAAAACGAGGGAGACGTTGAGGAATGAACTGAAAGCTAATTCTATTTCACACGAAGAGTATGCCTCCGCCATTAAAAAAATCCATGGCGATGAAAAAATTACTAAAAAATTTGCTACGGAAATGGCAAAAGTGGTAAAGGACAAAACGATTAGTAACCAGTTCGAGAAAATCTCAATGCAAAAAGAAGATTATATTAATAAATACAAAGAAAATGAAAAGGAGACACGTCAGGGTACTAAAGGCAATAAGGACAGTGGAGTAAGCAAAGCAGGGAAAAACAGTAAAGAAGACGTTACTGAAAAACCGGGCAAAAATACAAAGAATGATGAAGTAAGCCAGGGAAAAAGTGAAAATGGGAAACGCGGAAGCAGTGATAAAAGTGGAGACGGCTCTGGAGAAAACGAAGGAGAAAGCAGTGGTAAAAGCGGAGGAGACTCAGGGGCAAGTTCGGGAAAAAGTGAAACCGGGAAAAGTGGAAGCAGCGGTAAAAGTGGAGGTGGCTCGGGTGGAAGTTCTGGCGGACATGGAGGAGGCAGCGGTAAAAACAAATAATTAATATGTTTAATTCAATTAAAATTTAAAATGAAATCTTATAGGGTATAAAAGGCAAAAAATAAAATATGGGTCACAATAATTATTTACATTAAAACCTCATCATGATATCGAGGATTGTGGAAAAATGATTAAAATGGCTCTCCGCATTTGTGTTTTTTTAATATTGCTACTACCTGCGGCAGGGGCTAAATCAATCATAATAATCGACATCCAGGAAAACGGAAACGCTCTCTGGTCAATTGAACAAAGGTTGCCTTTCACAGGCGGGACTGAAATAAATGATTGGGAAAAGTTTATACAAAAAGTACAGGATTCAGCGCAATACAGGGACGATTTATTGAATTTTAGTTACAGGATTAAATATTTTCTGGGTTCGGCTGAAAAAGATACTAACCGTTCAATGAATGCCATAAACTTCAATATTTCTTACGATATTGCAAAAACACTTTCCGGTGATTTCGGAATTATCCGTTATAGTTATGAATGGCAAAATTTCTCACGCATTGATGCTGGCAAGATAATTATTGGTGATACTTTTTCAGAAGGAATGTTACTTTCAGCAGACACGGTTCTTATTATCAAAATACCAGAAGGTTATGAAGTCTTAAGTACATCTCCCGGATTTGATAAAAGGGATGGAAACCGGTTGATATGGGATGGTACAATGTACCGCAGCTTCAGCAAAGGGGAGCCAGAAGTTGTGCTTTCGCGAAACTCCCTGTCTGGTACCTTGCTTGCTATAATTGTTTTGACAGGGTTATTTGTTGCATCTTCGATGTTTTTCTGGAAAAAAGGATACTTATCACATATTGATGTCAAAAATGTGTTTTTAACGCCAAATCCATCCATGGAAATAGAGGATTTGCAGTATGAGGAAATGATAGAGCATATCCTTATAAAATCAGGCGGGCAGGCTTTCCAGTCTGATATAGTTAAGGAAACAATGCTTTCAAAATCCAAGATAAGCATAGTCATTTCTGAAATGAAACATAAAGGACGTATAATCAAGATAAGAAAAGGCAAAGAGAATTTGATAAGGCTTGTGAATAAGTAATTGTTGTGTCTTACTTAGTCCACATTTAATCAGAAATCAAACAGGGACTTCTGGGATTCTACCTCTTTCTTCGGTTCCCTCTTAGTTTTCCCCTTGGTTTCTTTATTAGTTTCAGTTTTTTCAGGCAAAGGTTTTCTTTCACTGCCTGACGAACTGCTTGCACTGAAACCCCCGAATACCTCTATCTCGTGTTCGGTCTCTTTTTCGATAAGCGCCTGCGCCTCTTCATATATCTTTGTGACCTTTTTTGTTGCGGGTTTTGTTTCCAGAAGATATGCAATTTCCTCGGGTTCAAGCCCCAGGAGCGCCGAAACCTTTGGTGCATATTCCGTATCATCCATCAATACCCTGAAAAAAGGAAACAGCTCAGAACGGGTAAAACTCATGGAAACATGGCAATGTGTCCCGATTTTTTTTGCAGTAGAATCACGTACCAGCCTCATACCCTTTGTCTGCCCGAGTTTTCTCCACACTGACGGGGGCTGGAATTTCACGAATCCAGAATACCTGTGTGAACGAGCCACAACCATGCCTGCTGTCATCAGGAATCCTGCATACCTCCACATATTGTAATTCTGGCGAATGCGCACCCTGCCAAGGAAGACGGATGCACGGGACAGGTAATAGAACCCGTTTTCAAGGTCGGCTTCCTTTGTATACTGGACAGGGAGGTTTTCATCTATCCAGCTTATTAAATCCTCGGGATTCTCGTCAAGATTAAAAGTGGCACGATGCGCCTCGATTGCTTTTGTTCCCCTGAAAATCTTTGCCAGCACCTTGAAGATATTTTCTTTGGTGTCCCGTTCCCCTGTAACAAGGTCTTCCAGTCCAATCCTGGGTTTTCCCTGTGCAACTGCCTGCAAATCGTTTATTGCGCTTCGAAGGTCGCCGTTGGCATTTTCGGCAATTTTTTCAATAACACCCATATCACACACTATGTTTTCCGATTCCACTATTTGCCTGAGAACCGGTATCATCGACCTTGACATCATGGAATTAAACTGGATGGGTTTGCATGTATTGCGAAGTCCTGCTGACATATCATATAGTTCGTTTGCGATGAGGATAATGGGCTGGCTTGATTTCTTGATAAGTTCAAGGATTGCACGCTCGCCTCCCCTGTCAGCATTGCCGTGGATATTGTCAGCCTCGTCAAGTATCACGAGGCGTTTCATCCCGCCGCCTCCAAGGGTACTCATCTGCGAGGCTGAGCCTGCCACTTTCTCGATAATGGCTGCTGTGCGCTGGTCGCTTGCATTCAGCTCGACAATTTCCCAGTCCATTTCACGACCAAGGGCATGTGCAGTTGTGGTTTTTCCAATCCCTGCCCTGCCGTAAAGGACAACAGCCCTCTCTTCGGGAATGCCGTGCTTCCATTTTCCAGCCCAGCTCATGAGCTCTTCAACTGCCTTATTGTGCCCTGCTACCTGCGAGAGTAATTGCGGACGGTATTTTTCTGCCCAGTCAAGTTCGGTCATTATCGAATTTCCTCTGGAATTACGTGATAAAAATTAACTGAACTTAGTTTATCAACTAATTTAGATAATCCTTCCATCCGATCCGTTTTTAATGAAAATGATGACTGGACTATATTATTTTTGAATTCTTTTAACCTTTCTTTAACCACATCATCAACATCATATTCAATTTCATTGAATGGGTCAATCCAAGTTTTACTTTCTTTAATCAAATCATGAGGTATTTTTTGATTCTTAAAAACAACATTGTAAAGATAATTGAATCCGTCATTAGAACTATTTTCATCCATCACAAAAGATAAATACGCATCTTTTTTAGTGGGTTCAAGCTGGTTAATATATTCTTTAAACATATTTAATGCAATAATAACTGCGGACTGTGATTCCGTATTCAATATTTCTATACCTTCGTCGAGTATAGGAGTGACTTCACTATGATTTGTTTGGTGTGAAATTATGTATATTTCATAACTGTTCTGGTTTCGAATCTTCTGTGAGTAATACATATTATTCCCAATTGTTTTTAGTCGGTCATCTACAGTTTCACAACTTAAACCAGTTTTTCTTGAGATTTTTTGAATAATATCTTTTCGACCAAACTCTTTTGGGATTGCAGTTCTCCAAGATTTATTTTTTACATCTGATTCTTTTAGAAGTTCTATAAGTTTTCCATGATTTGTAGGAACATCTTCTTCACCCATCATTACAATTGTTCTTGCAGAATGCAACATTGAATAATAATAAGCTACAACAGCCCATGATGCTTTATTTTGATTTTTTAGATCTTTTCCAATAACAAGGTTATATATTGCCACTTGTAATTGGCAGAATATTGTATAAAAAATCTGGTCTTCATTCATTTCCGTTGTCATGATTCATCTCCTAATCGATGACGTAAGTATCGAATATACTTGTTGCAAGTGTTAATATACGTATCTTTTCATCAAACACCCAATGAGACTGGACGCGCTCCAGCTTTTTAAAATTACTGCTTGTGATTCTGTCCGTTATATTCATTCCAGTCCTTGCATATAACTTCGGGGCTTCAGGAATCGGCATCGGCTTAATCGAGCAATCTACTATTTGTGGGTAAAAAAAGATTATGAAATGAATCATTATGATTGAGTTCCGGTAGTTTTAAATGAGTTATATATGTTTTCAGGCAGGATTGACAGGCGTTACAGGATGTGTTTTCAATACCCAATCCTGTTATCCTGTCAAATTTGAAGTGCCAGCTTCCTGCGCTCAGGCAGCATTAAGTTAAATACAAATATTTTCATTAAACACCCGATGAGACTGAACGCGCTCCAGCTTTTTTCCAATGCCGCTGTGACAATGTCCGTTATATTCATACCCATACTTGCACATAACTTCGGGGCTTCAGGAATCGGCATCGGATTAATAGGTGCTGCCTACGGGAGCACGCTTTTTATCTCAACATACATATTCAGCAGGGCGGCTGATTCGTATCCCCCGAAAAAGCTCATGTATGCGGGTTTCCTGAGCGCCTGCGTGACATATTTCCTCCAGGTATTCGCATACGACCCACTGAGCCTTGGTATAATCCGCGCACTTGCAGGATTTTCAGCAGGGATTTATCCGGCTGCGCTGCTTCTTTACGTTTACAACCTGAAAAGAAACGTGGGCAAATTCATTTCATTCATGCCGCTTGGCTGGGCATTCGGGTTCCTTACTGCCGGTATAATTGCTGTTTTCTGGCAGATTTTCACCATATCGTCACTGCTGTTTGCAGCAGCGTTCCTGATTACATTAACACTTCCTGATATGGAAATACGCACGAAAAGGAAAGCAGATTACTTTTCCCCAGATATACTTAAAAAAAACTGGAATATTTACCTTGCCTTTTTCCTGCGCCAGATTGGGGCAAACAACGTATGGATTGTTTTTCCTTTATACATCCTGAGTCTCGGGGCTTCCGAGTTGTGGGTCGGTGTAATCTACATGATAAATCCCATCCTCCAGTTTTTCATAATGAGGCGGCTTGATAAGTACAGGAACACAACCCTTATCAGCGCAGGGTACCTGCTTTCAGCGGCTGCGTTTCTTGCATTCCTTCCGCTTACGAATTTTTACCAGGCAGTTGTCGGGATGGTATTGATTGCCTTTTCATTCTCAAGCCTTTACGTGGGTTCCACAAACGAACTGATTGAACAGAATGAAGAAAAAGGAACCTCTGCGGGACTGTTAAATTCCACGTTCAGCCTGTCAATCGCGCTTGGCTCACTCATGGGCGGCATTGTCCTTGAATTCTATAATTACAGGGCTGTCATGGCAATGGGCGCATTGCTGTCTATTGCAGGGTATGTAATATTCAGATTGCCTAAAAATTCCTGCAAATCCCAAAAAAGTTTTTAAACACATCATTGCCGCGTTCTGTGTGCGAAACCTCAGGATGCCACTGGATGCCATACAGGGGTTTTGAGCGGTGTTTCATGGCTTCAACCTCGCATATCCTGGAACGCGCAAGCCTCTCAAAACCAGGCGGGAGCTTAGAAACCTCATCCGCATGGGATGCCCATACTTTTGTACTCGGACCAAGTCCTTTCAGGATATCGTTTTCCTCAATTATTTCTATTTCAACAGCCGCATAACCGCCTGAAGCGCCGGTCCTTATCTCGCCGCCGTATTCCTTTGCCATTACCTGGTGACCCAGGCAGATACCCAGAATTGGCATATCAAGTTCCTTAACATAAAGCCCGCAGTTACCTGCGCGCTCGATTGCAGGTCCGCCGCTCAGGATAAGCCCGTCAGGTTTGCGGGATAAAATCTCTTCAATGGATGATGTGTTTTTAACCAGTTCAACATCCTGGTCAAGGTCACGGACTGCGCGGTGAATAAGGTGGCAGAACTGCCCGTAGTTGTTAATTACAAGAATTTTTACCATTCATGATTCCCGGTTTGCGGTATTTTTTATTTATCAGGTATTTCTGCAAGCTTCAATCCTGCCGCGCCCATCACTACCATAAAGATGAGTAAAGCGGCAGTGTAACCATACCCTG
>PGYG01000043.1:0-16251 GCA_002839545.1 Candidatus Methanoperedentaceae archaeon HGW-Methanoperedenaceae-1 | reverse complement strand
ACACGTTTTGCATCAATTATCCCGTCAACTGATTTTATCTCATTAAGTATCTGGTCTGATACTTCGCTGTCAACGCTGAGCACCATTATCGCGTTCCCGCCCATTTTTATCCTGCCGACCTGCATTCCTGCAATGTTAATATTGTTCTTGCCAAGTACCATGCAGCACGGACCTATAATATTGGGGTGGTCCTGGTGTTTAGCCACTATCATGTAACCTGATGGTACGACGTCAATACCGTACTCGTCTATCCTGATGATATGCGGTTCTTTCCCGATGATAGTCCCGCAAACCACTTTTTCCTCGCCTTTCCTGCTAAGCTTCACTGAAATCTGGCTCGGGTAACCCTCTGTTGTCTTTGATTTGCTTTCTGTAACTTTTACCTTGCGCTCTTTAGCAATCCCGGATGCATTTACATAATTAACACCAGATCCGAGTATCGGTTCAAGCACTCCTTTTAATACTGCAAGTGTCACAGGCGCTATATTCTTATCAGCAATTTCGCCGCTGTATGAAATGTCAATCTTCTCAAAATTTGTCCCGATAAGCTGGGTACACATTTTGCCCATTTTCTCAGCTAACGGGAAATACGGCTCAAGAATCTGCATGACTTCGGGTTTAACGTACGGCATGTTAATTGCGTTCTTAACAGGCAGTCCTTTGTGGAGGTTAATAACCTGTTCCGCAACCGAGATTGCGACGTTTACCTGGGCTTCCTCTGTTGATGCGCCAAGATGCGGTGTTACTATAATATTCTCATGTCCGAGAAGCGGGCTGTCAAACGGCGGCTCGCTTACGAAAACATCAATGGCAGCAGAAGCTACAATACCTTCGTGCACTGCTTTTGCAAGAGCTTCCTCGTTTATGATTCCGCCTCTTGCGCAGTTAATTACACGCACGCCTTTTTTCATCATCCCGAACTGCTTGGTGTCGATGAGGTTGGTTGTTTCCTTTGTAAGCGGGGTGTGTACTGTGATATAATCTGCGCGCTTTACTATGTCCTCGACAGTTGTAAGTTCAACACCGAGTTCACCTGCACGCTCAGGTGTGATAAACGGGTCATAAGCAAGGATTTTCATTTCCATGCCCTGGGCGCGTTTTGCAACTTCAGCACCGATTCTTCCAAGCCCGACAACACCAAGTGTCTTATCCCTTACTTCCACGCCCATGAACTTCTTCCTGTCCCATTTCTTGTTTTTCAGGGATGCGTTTGCCTGCGGGATGTTCCGCGACATTGCCATCATCATGGCGATTGTATGTTCAGCGGCAGAGATAGTATTGCCTTCAGGCGCGTTTACAACAATAATTCCGCGCCCGGTTGCTGCTGCGACATCGATATTGTCAACGCCGACACCTGCGCGCCCTATGATTTTAAGTTTTTTGCCAGCTTCGATAACTTCCTTTGTTACCTTTGTTTCGCTGCGGACAATAAGAGCATCGTACTCCCCTATCTTCTTAACCAGTTCCGATGGTTCAAGACCTGTTAATACATCGACTTCGACTTCATTTTTTAAGATCTCAATGCCTTTATCAGATATGGGGTCACTTACAAGTACTTTCACGAATAATCACCAGATAATCCGGTTAATAGGATTACTAACATTTCAGTCTTTCGTTTAAGAAATATTGTAAGATGCTCTTTTTTTAGAACTCATGTCATGCAAAATTCAATCATTCTGATATGACTTTTCTATCTTTCCTGTTAACTTCAATGAATCAAGATAAACAGTTTCAACCTCTTCCCGACTCAACTCTCCTGCATAAAACGGATACCGCTCAAAAAAGTAAAAGGCAGTGGTTATCTGGCATAATTCCCTGAATTCTTCAAAAGAAGTGTCAAATTCAGTCACTACATCAATAAGTTCCTCAAGGTCGTGTGTCCGCTTAAGCTTCCAACCTTTCGATAACAGGTACCCCTTTATGTACTTCTCCAGCATCTGCTGTATAAGAAAAGCTGATACTGATATGCTTCCGCTATGTTTTAATAGAATCCCCACAGCCTGTTTATCTTCATTCCCCTTATTAAACCAGTCCTCTGGCAGGCTGGATTCTTTACCTGGCATAGAGTTTCTTTCCCCTGCTCATAATTTCTTCAAAGAATTGGTCTCCTTTTCCAAGCCTTTTTTCAAGTTCTGATGGGGTGATGACAATTGGTGAAAAGCCAAAACCTGTCCTCAGGTCGGATACAAGTTTACGAACCTTTAACCAGCGCGCGAGAATAGGTTCTGTGGTCTCTTTAACGATTAGAAAATCCAGGTCACTTTCATCAGTTGGATTGCCGTATGCATAAGAACCAAAAAGAATTATCTGTTCGGGCTCATAGTCACGCCTGAGCCTGTTGACAATGTTCTCAATAATTGCTCTTGCCTCATCAATCCGGTTATTATATCTCATAATTTAAGCAATATTATAATATAATCAATTGGTTAATAAAGTTTGTTTTTGGTCTTTCCAAACCACACTGAATTTTTGAAAAAAGCGCTCAGTACTCAAGATCCTCATCACAATATCAGGGAGTTCTTCTCATCATCGCGCCAATCCTGACTGCCATTTCAGCAACCTGCTGGGCATTTTTGCCAAGAAGCCTAATCATCGGCTCCTTGCCCACATCCCCTTTATCATAAATAACATCAGGAACCTTTCCTTCACGCTTGATGGCATCAGCAACACCCCATTCCATTGTGGAAATGCCCTCTGGCTCATCCTGCCGCCTGAATGATGAAACACTCAATCCAAGTTTCTTGCATGCCAGAAGCGCCTCCTGCGAATACCTTATGTTCATCGCAGCACGCACGGAATTGTCATAATGCATTGCAGTCAGCACAATCCTTGCAATATGGCTGCTTGCCCCGAACGATACACACCCGACAGCATGCGCCGCATCATTTAACCGCACAATCCTCCCTGATACAGCAGCAATATCCATAACAGATTTCGCATCCGTGATACCCATGGCAATATTGCACCCGACCTCGGCAACAAGCCAGGGCTGCATTTTCTTCCCAATAAGTGATACAGCCTCTTCCACATTCCTCAAAACGTGGAACCGCCCTGCGTCCGCAAGCACCTTTCCGACAGGATTAACAGGCGCGACACCCTCCCCGATTCTTACACCATTAAGAATAGCATTCTCAACAAACCTTTTCGCAAGTATTGCAGCATCCTCAAGCGCGGCTCCTTTTGCAAGCCCTGCCGTTATCGCAGCCGAATGCGTACACCCTGAACCATGTGTTCCTTCGGCTTCCACAAGCGTTCCCTCAATATACGTTATTTTGCCGTCATAAAGAATATCGGTTCCTGCAAGGTGACCGCCTGTTACTATAACCGCACCTGCACCAAGCCCGTGTATTTTCATCGCAGCTTTTTCAGCATCCTTCATGTCCTTAATATCAATTCCAGATAGCACCGAAGCTTCAAAAACATTTGGGGTTACCACTGTTGCAAGAGGCAGGAGTTCCTCTATGAGGACAGATACTGCTTCTTCCATCAGGAGTTTCCCGCCTGCTTCTGCTGCCATAACAGGGTCAATGACAAGAGGGAGCTTCTGCTTACGTACCAGTTTTGCCACAGTCTTTACGATTTCCGGGGACGAAAGCATCCCTGTCTTGGCGCAGTCTATCCTTATATCGCTAACAACTGCATCGAACTGTTTTTCGATGAAGGCGGCAGGTATATCATACGAACCCAGCACGCCTTTTGTATTCTGCGCCGTAACCGAGGTAATAACACTTGTCCCGTGGATGCCCAGGGCTGCAAATGTCTTCAAATCAGCAGATATTCCCGCACCACCGCCTGAATCCACACCGGCAATCGTTAACGCAGTTCGCATCCTGCAACTTATTGCCTGCATACATTATAATAGTTCCAGTTTACTATTCTGGAACGGAATGGAACACATAAAAGCATGGGATAACGAATATAAAAGCAGTACATGGAAAGGTCATTATTCCCTAAGGGACATCGATTCATTTTCCATAAAAGGACGCATCCTTGATGCCGGATGCGGAAGCGGGAAATACACACTGCCGCTTGGGATGCGTGGGTATAACGTAATTGGCATAGACGTATCGACAAAAGCCCTGGGAATGGCACGCAGCAGCAGTACAAAGCACGGTATTGATATAGAGTTCATTGCAGGGAATCTTTACCATCTGCCTTTTGCAGATAACTCTTTTGATGCGGTTTTGTGTTATGGTGTGCTCCAGCATCTTTTATCAAAAGAAAGGGAACTTGCGCTCAGTGAATTCAGGCGCATACTTGTAAAAGGCGGACTGCTTTTTATTGAAGTGTTCGGGAAAGAAGATATGAGATACGGCGGCACTGAAATAGAGCCGGATACGTTTTCCAGGAAAAGCGGCATCATCTACCACTATTTCGATATAGGCGAACTGGAAGGTCTGCTTGAATGTTTTTCCGTCCGGATTTCTGAGTCAAGGAAAGAAAAGCGGTTCAAAGGCAGGACTTATACAAGGCACATGATTAACGCAGCAGCAAAAAAAACCTGAATACGGACGAACATGGCAAAAAGATATATTCACAGTGTGCATTAGTTCTAACAATGAGAAAACCTGTTCTTGCACTATTCATATTATTAATACTTGCATTACTTCTTCCTCTTACAAGCGGGGTTCCTGAGAGACGTAATTTTGAGCTCACACGGGCTTCAATTATTTTTGATAAAACAGATGCGACAATAACAGTCAATTACGAGTTCCCGAAACTCATGAAACTGTATATCCTGCTTCTTGGAAGCAAAAGCATCGAGCCGAAAATAAAGGAGGCTTTTTTGGATTTTGATTATGATATTATTAAAATGAACCATGAGCAGGCAATCTTAAGGGTGAAGAATGTTTCAAGGTCTTCCCAGGGGTATTACCTTCACGAATCAAGAAAACTCGGAACCAGCATAAACACGGTTTATATCTACACGCCCGACTCCAGGACAGCAAAACAGTATTCTAATATTAATTCAACACCAAACACGTTTTACCGTGCCTGAGATTTATGCTTCTTTTTCTGGAAGACCGACGGCAAATGCAGGATATACGTGCCGTCTTCCTTAAGCGCCATGACAATTTCATCACGCTCAAGGAGGGATTCAAGATTCAACTCATAGGAACCCTGCGACAATATACGGACAGATTCCACCCTGCTTCCTGATTCCACAGGTTTTTTATCGCCAGGTTTTTCAGCCGGAGTTTCCTTTTTCTCCCTTAGTTCATCAAGTTCCTTTATGAATTTCGATGCGGCTTCAGGTATGTGACCGGTTTGGGTTCCCCTAGTAATCACGGCTGGTTTTGGCGGTTCGTTTTCATCCCTTACATATAGGAACTTGTGCCACCCGCAATCCGGGCAGCCTTCCAGTATGATGGCTGCACCGTCTGCGAACACTTTTCCACATTTTGTACATTTGTGCGGCATACTAATGTGTAGAGACAAGGGCGCTTATCATATCCCTGTCTTTCTTAATCGTCTTTAGCTGGTCGGCAGGACCAATTACTGTAAGCCTTGTCTTCACGGTGGTTTTACCGAGTAACTTTCCCATGAATGAACTGCCGTG
The DNA here is from genome assembly GCA_002839545.1 of Candidatus Methanoperedentaceae archaeon HGW-Methanoperedenaceae-1. GTDB lineage: Archaea > Halobacteriota > Methanosarcinia > Methanosarcinales > Methanoperedenaceae > Methanoperedens_A. The sequence goes on along the minus strand of PGYG01000043.1, from coordinate 10,691 downwards.
TTTAACAGGATAACTCTCAATCTCGATTCCTGAGAAATTATCGGGTGTTATCTCAACCATAGTCAGTTCGATAAGTTTATTCTGTTCGCTCGGTGTAAGTCCTTTTTCAAGCACGAGGATTTTCCCGCTTTTCACTTCATCCAGTATTAACCTCACTTTTTCCATTGAGGTCATACCTTCAAGTTTATCCTCTGAAATCAAATCCATCTGTATTCCTTTCATTAGCATCACCCGAAATGGTCAGCTATTTCCTTATATAGCAAATCAATGTTCTGTCCTTCAAGAGCTGAGACCGAGACCAGGGGGTGCTGCGGGAAAGCGCCATGAATCCTTGCCGGGGATGAGTCCGGAAGGTCGATTTTATTCGCCACTATCAAGAGCGGAAGTCTTCTTGCTTCCATGTTACCGATGACAGTCACATTCACCTGCGTGTACGGGTCTTCTGTTGCGTCCATAACAAGAATAACACCGTCAAGGTCATCCAGCCATTTTACGGCTTCTATAACTCCTTCTGTCGCTTCCTTTGCCCGCCGCTTTGAATCCTCTTCATTCATCCCCAGCGCCATGAAGTCATGAAAATCTATTTTAGTGGCAAGTCCGGGTGTGTCGATAACATCAAGGGTCACGGAAGAACCGTTGGCATTAATTGTCACGCCCTCGCGGCGCCGTGCCCTGCGGGTCTCATGGGGAACATGCGACACTGAACCCATTGCATCACCTGTCCAGTCCCTGATTATCCTGTTTGCCAGTGTGGTTTTTCCGGCATTAGGGGGACCGTATATCCCAATCCGTGCTCTCTTTTTCTTAAATTTGCTCTTCATCTTTTTTATAATACCCATATTTACGCCTCAGTGTACCTCAGTGTTTAATGATTATATTTAAATAACCATCATCTCTTTTTTAGTTTTCTCTCATGCAGGTTTAATCTTACTTTATATTAAAGGTTCAAAAATCGGTCTCGAATTCCTTTAAAATCAGGTCTTATATAATAAAGGCACTTTAATGACTTATATTCATTATGCGACAGCGAGGTTTTTAAGACTGACTGAAAGCGGTCTTTCTTGTTTCAATGCACTTACTTTTAATATGGAAAAACCAATAACATTTCCCTTTGTATCAACTTTTTCCATCACCGCATCGTTTTCCGTTTCCTTGAAGTATCCTGCTTTTTTCTCAAAAAGGACTTCAAGGTAATCACCTTCTTTATCGTACCAGATTTTTATTTCTTTTCCCATAATATTATACCTCTTTTTATACTATCTGTGAAATAAGCAGTTATGATAAACAAATCATTAACTAATACTTTAACTACAACACATAAATACTTCTCATTGACTGGGGTTTTGTCATAATGCCTGTAAAATAGCTCAACCTCCGGATCTGTTTTTGACCTGACAATCACATCCGGGTTCTTTAGAGTATTCTGGATTTTGGTAATCTGCCCGGACATTTCAGGATGGTCAGACTCGATATGTTCCATGCGCTCAGGTGTTAATCGAATCTCTCGACTGTGGATGTCTTTAAATAATTTCATTGCCTTAGCCAATTTCTATCACAGCCAGCCCAGGAATTTTCCAGACGCCTTTTTCTATTTTTATTGCATGTAGATTTTTGAGATTATTTCCGAAATTGTTCAATAATTGCGTAACGAATTTATCGTTCTCATAAATAATCTCATTAGCATCGTAAATTTCAAGCATTAATGGAGAAACAGACTCTATTGCATGCAATATTTCGTCTTTGCTTACAAGAGCCATATGAATTGAAGTGGTATATTTTAATTCTATTCCCTCTGTTAATTCCAGAGTCATTTTATCGCGCACACGCCAGTCTTTTATGAGAGTTTCACAGACTACGAGCACATCTATATCAGACGAGGGGGTAAAATTACCTTTGACGATGGAACCGAATAACACAATGGCTAAGAGGTCTTGGTTGAACTTTTGTTTAAGGATGTTTGTTAGTTCTGAGATGATTTCGGTTTTCATTTAAATTACCTTGAATGTTTACCTGTATCGAAAGCACAAAACTTCTTAAATTCATGAAATTTAGCTAATTCATATTCTTGTTTTTTTTCATTTATTTCAATAACTGACTTGAAAATATCTTTATTTTCTAATTTCTTTTGCATATCATTTAAAGTATTACATATTCGTGTTTTAATAGTAGTATTTTCATTCATCATACCTATGTCAATAAGTGCCAAAATCGCTTCTTTTGATGATTTTTCACATATATATTCTATAGACTTATATCCTAACTCCTCGATAATTTCAATTGTTTTTTCTGTGATTTCTAACACATCACTTGACTTTGTATGTCTGTAATTATTCTCAATTCCCCCTAAGAAAGAAAATATATCGTTAGTAGGTTCATCCATCTTTTTTGAAAGATATAATATTCCAATATATTCTAGGCATGAACATATCCAAATTGTTTCAGCTTTTTTGGATTCAAGTGCAAGACCGTATCCCCGGTTTCCAAGTTCAAAAATAGGGGTAGCTAACAATTTTCCTGAATCTGCAATTATTCCAAAGCACTCTTTTATGTCATCCTTTAATTTGTGATTTTTCTTTGCTGCTTCAATTCCAATATCTGTGATATAATCGATATTTTGACTTAGTTTAAAATACTCCTCTTTGTTTATAACCTGTAATGAATCGTTAAGGATGTCTTTGATTACAGTAATGAAATTTCTGTCGTTAAAATGAATATCTTTGTTAATCATTTCGAGAATAATATCACGTGTAGCCTCCATGAAATAATCCATTGAAAAAATCTTTTCTTCATTGGACAAGCGCGAAAAATCATTCGATATTTGGAATATATCATAGAAAATATCTACTAATTCCTTACGGGATGTTGCCATAAGGCTCCCTCTAACATTCAGTGTTGATCTAGTTGCTCTGCTCCATTTCTTTCCAATTGCTTTAATGAAAACATAATTTAAAATATTTTTAACTTCTGAGGCAATATTATCATAATTATCCGTCTTACCGGGTATCCCAACGCTTTTATATATTCCATTGCTTTTTATTCGTTCTGTTTCATCTGGAGGTACTTCGCTCCACCGCATCTTAATTGATATTATACCGATATTTTTAAGAGATTCTGTTATTTCGATTACAGAATCTTCGTCATTTTGATTGAAAGCATTCTCTACTAGCCTAGAAATTTTTCCAGAATAATATTTTACAATTTCTAATTTGTATTCACTTTTATCAATTTTTGAGTTTATTATATCCACGTTTAATTTTTCTAATTCATCCAGTCCAACTTTCAACGTGTGCGGGTCATTAGCATTTATAGCTTTATCCATAATGTCCACAATTGGCAGAATCACATCACGTTTAAGTGCCTCTTCATTATCAGAGTTTATTTTTATAATTGCTTGAATAATTTTTTCGGGTTTTAGGCGTTCTATCGTATTATATGCATAAGGAAATAAAGATATGAATGAAATAAAAGTTAAAAATATACTCAAGTTAATTGAATTTACTAAAAATATATTATCTATATTTTTTTCAGGGAGTATCCTTAATAGCAACAGGTCATATATTATTGAAAATCCGTATAATACTAAAAGCAACCAAAGCGCTCTGCCTTTTAAAATTAAATCGAAAACTCTGGGGCTTCCAATCTGCGCCGAAAGCTGAACTGCAACAAAAGAAAAACCTATAACTATAGCAAGAATTGCTGCTAAAGCCTGTGCCATTGCGCTTAATAAATATAAGGCACTGTTATTGGAAATATTAGACAAAATGTTTTTATCTGATTGATAAAAAATGATTATAGTAGCTATAACTAAAGCTGATAGGAATAAAAAATAAGGCAGATACGATATTTTAATGACTCCTTTAATTTTATTTATCATCCAAGATTTCCCCATTACATACAAATTTTGATTCTTAATAGTTTATCAACATCCAACTTTTCTTATTATTAAGGATTAATTTATACTTTTTTGTGGTTTATTGTCAAAAACAAAGGGTCTGAATGGTACCCCCTCAGAATCCCCCTTGTCCTTCCACATCTAGCTTTCAACTGCCTCTTATAACAGCGCTCACCCGGAATCTCAACAGGATATATCCCTGTCAGGCAGCCCAAACACAAATCCTCCTGCGGAATACCTATCGACCTCACAAGACCTTCAACGCTTATATACCCGAGTGAATCGGCATTAATTACGGCTTCCACACCCTTTACAGCCTTATATGCAGCCACAAGTTCCTCACGTGTTGGCATGTCAATACCAAGGTAACACGGCGAAATAATCGCAGGGCTTGCAACCCTCATATGCACTTCCCTGGCTCCTGACTTACGCATAAGGTCAATTATCCGCCTTGACGTTGTACCCCTGACAATGCTGTCATCTATCAGCACGACACTCTTGCCGTCAATATTAGGTTTTATCGTGTTAAGTTTGAGCCTGACCGCAGTTTCCCTCATGTCCTGTCCTGGCATGATAAAAGTCCTGCCTATGTAGCGGTTCTTCATAAGCCCTTCAAGGTAATCAATCCCTGAACATTTCGAGAAACCGATAGCATAAGTAATTCCAGAATCAGGGACAGGGGAAACTATATCCGCTTCCACAGGATGCTCGCCAAACAGCTCAGCCCCGATACGCATCCTGACACTATAAACAAGCTTACCTTCAATAACCGAATCAGGTCTTGCAAAATAAATATACTCAAAAACGCAGTGTGCACAATTATTTGACCTGAGCAGCTGGTGACTTTCGTATGTCCCGTTGCTGAAAACAAGCATCTCGCCGGGTCTGACATCACGTATGAGCTCCCCGTTCAATATATCAATAGCAACACTCTCGGAAGCCACTATATAACCGTTATCTATCTTCCCGAAACACAGCGGTTTGATACCAAGCGGGTCACGGACAACAACCAGTTTGTCGCCAACGAGAATAGTAAGTGAATAAGAACCTTCCAGTTGTTTCAGCAATTCCTTAACAGATTCTTCCAGTCCATGATGCATCAGGTTCTTGACAAGGAGATGGGCTATGACCTCGGTATCCGAATCCGACCTGAAAATCCGCCCCTCTTTTTCAAGTTCATCCCTTAATTCTCCCGAATTAACAAGATTACCATTGTGGGCTATCGCAATATTGCCGCTTTTAAAATTAACAAGAAGTGGCTGGCAGTTATCAAGATTTGACCCGCCTGCCGTAGAATAACGGACGTGCCCTATACCGACATGACCCCTGAGCTTGTTGATATCTGCTTTATCAAAAACATCAGGTACAAGACCCATGCCTTTCAGGGTCTTGACGTGTGTACCGTCGTGGACAGTTATACCGGCAGACTCCTGTCCCCTGTGCTGGAGTGCATAAAGAGCATAATAGATAGACAACGCAGCCGGTGCTTCATCCTGGAACGAAACACCCACCACACCGCATTCTTCATGCAATAAGGGTCACCCTAATATCCGCTTTTTTCCTGCCACTTATATGATCTCATTCTTGATGTTTTGCCAAAACCACATGATGAACAGACTTTATTTTTTGTGTGGAATGATACACTCCCGCACCGTCTGCATTTCACGTGGCTCTTTTTCTGGCGTTTGCCCATTGAAGGCGTACCTTTTGACATTTTATTATCACCTGTTTATTTTATGGGGAAATGAATACGATATTATCCCCGCGTACAACAACTGTTCCAAGAGTTCTGGTTTCGTTCTCTTTTATTTCCTCGGCATTTGCCAGTACGAGATTCATATGCATATCATAGCCCTGCAGCTCTCCTCTGAATTCCCGTGCGCCTTTTAGCCTTACAAGTACTGATTTATTTAACGTGTTATTTAGAATGTCGAGGGGTCTATTTCCCATAAAACGCTCCTTAATAAAGTTTATTTAACCATTGACGTAATAGTGCTCCAAACTAGTTTGTAGAATATTTAAAACTATTGGTGAACTATGAAGATTAAATCGCGGAATGTGCTGAGGAAGAGCGAAGAAAAAGCACTTTTCAATGATATTACAGAAGCTTTCGGGGACGCATCCCCTTATAAAAATAAAAAACTCGAATATGTAGAGACAGATAAATGGGATATGATTTTTGTTGATAGTCAACCGCATTTGTTTAAAATAGAAGGAACTATTTTCCCGACTGTCAGGGGTGCGCTCGAACTGAAGCCAGAACGGCGTATTGTTAAAGTGGATTCCGGCGCTGTGAAGTTTATTGTTAACGGTGCGGATATAATGGGACCCGGCGTCGTTGATGCTGACCCCTCAATAAAAGAAGGGGATTTTGTTATTGTTATAGAGGAAGCGCACGGGAAAGCGCTGGCAATAGGGAGAGCCCTTGTCCCGGGGAATGAAATGGCAGGGAAAAAGGGAAAGGTTATCAAGTCAATCCATTATGTTATGGACGAAATATGGAAGCTTTAACAGGAATAGATATATAGATATATAGAAATAACTATTAAGAAGTAAAGGTGAGATTTCATGGCAAATTTTTTAGATAAGCTCATTGGCACAGGGTCGAAGGAGTCATCCAATGTAGAGGAGTACCAGGAACTTGACTTATCAGAGTTTGAAGAAAGCCTTCTGGCAGAAACGGGTGGCATGTCGGTACGCATAGCCGAACTTACAGGGCTTGAAGTGCTGAATGAATTGAAAAAACAGGTTTATGACGGAAATATTCTTATTATTGATGTTGTTCCCTCGAAACACGATAAGATGCTTTTTGACAGGGTTGTCAGGAGCCTGAAACAGGTTGCTATTGATGTTAATGGCGACATTGCAATGATTAAGGACGAACAGGTCATTGTAACACCGGGCGGAGTACGTATCAACAGGCAGAAAATAAAGTGAACACGGATTATTCAGACGCTATAACTGTCACGAGAAGCACCTGCCCTTTGTGCAATAAGGAGTTTCTCACCAGATGGCATCCCAATAATATACCTTTTTTCGGTGAAGTGATGCATATCACTTCCAAGTGTGATTGCGGGTTCAGGTATACTGACACCCTCATCCTCTCACAGCGCGAGCCTGTGCGTTATGAATTAACGGTGAAGAACCCTGAAGACATTAACGCAAGGGTTGTACGTTCAACATCAGGAACAATACGTATCCCGGAACTTGGCGTGGATATAGAACCAGGACCTGCTTCTGAAGCTTTTATCTCGAATATCGAAGGTGTGCTTTCCAGGGTCAGGGATATGCTTGAAACCATTGTCAGGTGGAATGAAGAAGGTAAAAAAGAGCGCGCCATTGAGCTTCTTGGCATGATTGAAAAAATAATCGCAGGAGAGGCGGAAGTTACGGTTATAATCGAAGACCCGATGGGCAACAGCGCCATTATTTCAGAAAATGCAACGAGCAGGAAAATTACGGATGAAGAGGCGGCACTTTTGAAAACCGGCATGATTGTGTTTGAAAAAGAATAGTAATTTTACCAGGCAAAAAGCGTACATAGCAGTTTCGCATCTTTTGAACTCAATACTTGTTGGAGGAAAATATCCTGACATTTTGCTTGGTGAGCTGTTTAAATCGGAAGATTTTTCATCAGGTGAAAAAGCAGCTATTGTAGAGTTTGTTTATGGAATTCTCCGTAACCTCGGAAGAATTGATTATATTATCGAACATGCATCAAGAGCCAGGATTAACGGACTTCAATTAGATATAACTAACATACTCAGGATTTGCACATACCAGGCAGTGTTTACACATACATCGCCAGCAGGAGTAATAAATAACGCTGTGGCGCTGTCAGCGCATGAGAATAAATTCAGCGATTTTGTAAAAAGGAGTGTTGAGGGGATAATAAAAAATAAAGACGCAGTTATATTTCCTGATAAAGACAAAACGATGGAATATCTCTCTGCGTTTCATTCACATCCTGCCTGGATTGTGGAAAAATGGCTTGCAGAGTATGAACCCTGCGAGGTCGAGGCGCTATGCCGTGCCAATAACCTCCTGCCTCCTCTTACAATAAGAGCCAATCCCCTGAAAACAAATCGCACATTACTCCAAAGTTTACTGGAAAAAGAAGGTTATTCTTCTTCACCAACGGTTTTCTCACCTTTTGGCGTTGTTGTTGATAAAAAAGATGGTATATTCAAAACACAGGCTTTCAAGGAAGGGAACTTCGAGGTACAGGATGAGGGAAGCCAGCTTATTGCCATGCTCACAGGCGCAAAAGAGGGTGAATTTATTGTTGATGCATGTGCAGGAAACGGGGGAAAGTCCCTGTTCATTTCAGGACTGATGAAGAACACCGGAACTGTAATTGCTTTTGACCTTTTGCCTGGAAAACTTGGAAACCTGAGGCGGAGGGCGCAAAGAGCCGGAGCGTTAAATATCAGGACTGAAACAATCGATAAAGCACAGCAGTATATGGGTATGGCTGATTGCGTATTCATTGACGCCCCGTGCTCTGGTATGGGTGTGTTCAGGAGGAATCCTGACTCAAAATGGAGGCTGTGGGGGAAAGACATAAGAGAGCTTTCCGGAAAGCAAAAAGAAATTATCAGGGAATATAGCGGTCTTGTGAAGCCTGAGGGGAGGCTTGTTTACGCAACATGCACGATAAGCAGGGAGGAAAATGAAGAGGTTGTGCTTGAGTTCCTTGATGATGAAATGAATCCTGGGATTTTTGGCAGATTTACGACTGGGGAAGGATTTTTCAGGTCATTGCCGCATGTCCATGATACTGATGGTTTTTTCGGGGCTGTGATGAAGCGCAAGAACTGAAGCTCTTGGCAACTACCGATAAATATTTCATTGTACCTTAATAATTTCTTTTAAAACACTTCGTTCTATTTCAATGACCATTGATACTAACTCTTCAGATTGATGTGAAGGATTATATTCAGTAAACGCGTTTCTAAATTTCTGAATATTAGCTATTTTACCCTCTCTAAGTTTAATATAATCCTCCAACTTAATTCGCCCATATTCAAGTAAGTCTAAAGATTCTAAATAGAATCGAAGTCCTTTAACTAATTTAATAATTTCTTGTAATGTATCACTTACATTAGGAACTGCAAAACTCTGCCGAGATTCGCAGAAATCATATAAAGATGCAATGAAATTTTTATAATTATACACTCCATCAAAGTAAGTAGATTTGTTTCGAATTCTATAATTGAAATTGACTCCTATAATTGCTTGCTCTCCTCCACGGACGTCCGCATAAATTCTCTCTATCATCAGTATATATAAAAGTTTGTTAAAATCCTTGATGTGTTTGCTTGCTTTTTCTTTTTGATTATTAAACAAATGATTTATTGCCATTTTTAGATGATATTCAAGACCTAACTGCCAATTTCCTTCAAGTAGTTCGAAGCTATCGATTCTTTCCCAGAGAGCTTCTGCTTTTTCAGTATATTCTGCCAAGATGAAATGTCTTATGATTGAACTCCAATTCGCTTTTCCTCCCTGCAGTTCTGTTTGATGTTGAACATTCTCAGCACTAAGACCTGCTCTTAGATTTGATAAGTAATAATTTTTAAGAAGGGGGAATACATTTTCAAATTTGTAGGGCAAACAAACAACTTTTCCATCAAGGGAAGATGGAATTCTATGCTCTTCGTCATAATATTTGAGTTTCTCATGATAAATCTGATACGCTTTTGGATCAACCAATATAATATGAAGTTCTTTGTTTTTTCTTGCAGCATCCCATATTATTCTTAGGATGTGATCGTCTCTAAAAGAATAGCCAACAACAATTAAAAATTTACAAGTCCCTGATTCAAGAAGGCGTTTACTCTCAACTAATAATTCCAAAAGTGGGTCTGCGAAGTCCCATTTTTGCATAGGATAAAGCATTAGGTTCTCTGCCATCTCACCCGTAATAAGTTGAATTTTGCTTGCCTTCGTCATTACAGGTAGTTTAATATATCCGCCTCTGTTGCTTTGATACCACATAACTGAGCCATGCAATTTATAAAGATGAATATCCGTGTATTCTGCATCAAAAGTCTTTGGATTCCAGTACACATCAAAACCATCTTGATAAACCAATTTATGAACATTACAGAATTGCTCAATACAAATATCGTAATTCAATGAAATAATATTCAAAGGTCTAAAATCCTCAACAAATCCGAGGAATGGTTGAAGATATTGAATCTTCTCTTCAGATACGATTGCCTTGCGCTTTATAAAATCTTTTAAATCATCTATCAACGGCTTCTTCTCTGAATAGCCTTTTAAGATAAAATCTCCCCCTTCATAAAACTGCAGTAAAGGCTCTTGGTGTTTATTTTCAAGTTTGGTTAAAGTTTCTAAAAGAAGTTCGACATCTATATCTGTGTTTTTCCAGTCTTTTAATGTTTGAACTATCTTTTCAATCGTTTCTTTTTTATCATTCTCATGTAAATTATCACTAAATTTTTTAACAAAAGAATATGTATCAGGAACATCTGCAGCAACAGATGCCCCTGCGCCGAGAAAGAACATGACTTCAGAGGACTTTGCATTGTGATCCATTTTATCCCATCTCAAATAATGTTATCATATACTTATCTATCTTCTTATGGCAAATCAATAAACCATCTCACCCTTCAAAAATGCCGCAGACCTCTTATCCTCTGGCACGGTAAAAATCCCCTCTTTGCTATTCACCTCAATCAATTCCCCGTTTAACAGCACACCAACCCTGTCAGCAATGCGCCGCACCTGAGGGATGTTATGCGTTGCAATAACGATAGTCGTCCCGCGCTCG
>PGYG01000042.1 GCA_002839545.1 Candidatus Methanoperedentaceae archaeon HGW-Methanoperedenaceae-1 | reverse complement strand
AATTTTTTAAGATTGTTTTCGATTGCAGTCTCAACAATACCAACCTTATTAGATAACTCAACAATACTAATTGCATTATTCTCGATAATATGTGAAATAATTTTTTTCTGGTTTTCAGTTAGTTTTTCACCCCACTTTTCACCCCACTTTTCACCCCACTTACTAACTAAAGTTTCAGGGGTAATTTCCTGTAAATCTCTTCTAAAGATTACCCTAAACCAATCAGACGAAAATTCAAACAAAACATTCTTCCCTAACTCTTTTTTGATTCGATTAATTCCAGAACCAACTTTTTCAACTAAACCTAAACGAAGAACTAAATCAACTAAAATCGGATTTCTCGAAAGACTAATTTTACCAAAATCCTTTTCATCAAATAACAATCCACCGGGATTTGAAATCTCAACCCTGTCCGAAAATATCTCAATTATAACCCTTCCATTAGAAAAATAATCCCTGTGTATCATCGCATTAATTATCAGTTCTCTTAAAACCATTTCAGGAATTTCAGGCTTTTCTTCCCTGACAACTTTCTCAATAATATATTCAGTTCTAAGATTTCTTAAAACAAATATTACTGCATTATTCAGATTAAAATTAAAATCCTTATCAAATTCCTGCTTATCTAATATTTTAACCTTGGTTTTACCTGCATAAAGAACACAAGCAATTGCAGAATTTAAGAAATATCTTCTAATATCTTTTGAAAAAAATAACACACCGGCATTATTTATGCTATCCCCCGTAATTAAATTTAGATTACGCAATATATGCTCTTTAGATAACGAAATATCAATCTTGCATTTTTTAACAAAACTAATATATGCATCGTCATTAAAATCATTCATATCAAAATCAGGATTAGATTTTTTATCAAATTGAATTAGATTTTGTCTTTGAAAAAAAGCTCTTACTTCATCTCTTTTAAGCTGTTGAGAATTTGAACCTTGCCTTAAATAACAATGCCCATTTACAAAATAAGGTTTTTCTTTTCCTTCTGGAACATAAATAACAGCAATATTATCAACAGACTCTATATTTATATGAAATGAAGGGTCCATATTTCTTGCAATATCCCGGATTTGAGATTTAATTACATTAGTTAAATTAAAACCAATTATATCCCCGGAATCATTAACACCAAGTATTATTTTACCCCCGGAAGCGTTTGCAAAAGCACATATCTCTTTACTTATTGAACTACTAAAACGCTCCTTAAATTCAATTGTATAACCTTCCCCGGTTTTAATTAGTTCAAAAATATTGTTCATAATAATCGTCTGATATTTGTTAAAATCCCCTCGCTTTCCTCATCAAGCATTGCGATTTCATCCAAGATTTCTTGTGGCTCCCGAAGCGCAGCCTCTTCTTTTTTGTTGGGATTTTTCACAGACAGATCAAATGTTTCTACATTCACATCACCAACATTTACAGTCCACGAATTCGCTGAATCTGCTTTCGTTTTCTGCAAACTAACAAAATCAGCCAGATCATTCTCATTCAACGGATTGGTTTTACCCAGATTCCTATCCAGATTTAATTGATAATACCAGATTTTCCGTGTCGCAACGCCTTTATCAAAAAACAAAACAACCGTTTTTACACCTGCGCCCAGGAATGTGCCGCCAGGCAAATCCAGAACTGTATGCAGGTTACAATTATCCAGCAAGTGTTTCCTTAATGAAACTGATGCGTTATCCGTATTTGATAAAAATGTATTCTTAATAACAATGCCAGCTTTACCGCCAGCTTTTAGTATTTTTATGTAATGCTGCAGGAATAAAAAGGCGGTTTCTCCGGTTTTAATCGGGAAGTTTTGCTGAACTTCTGATCTTTCTTTCCCGCCAAAAGGAGGATTTGTCAAAACAATATCGTAACGGTCTTTTTCCTGTATATCACTAATATTTTCTGCAAGTGTGTTAGTATGAATTATGTTTGGCGATCCGACACCATGAAAAATCAGGTTCATTATCCCGATAATATATGCGAGTGATTTTTTTTCTTTGCCGTAAAATGTGTTTGTCTGTAAGATTTGTGCATCTTTTGTCGTAAGATTTTTACTGGTTTTAAGATACTCAAAAGCTTCACATAAAAAACCTGCTGAGCCAACCGCGCCGTCATAAATTGTATTCCCGATAGCTGGCTCCACAACTTTTACAATTGATTTGATAAGAGGGCGCGGAGTGTAATACTCTCCCCCATTTCTGCCGGCATTGCCCATATTCTGGATCTTTGATTCATATAAATGAGACATTTCGTGCTTCTCAGCATTTGAGCCAAAACGCAACCCATCAATTAAATTAATGACCTCGCGCAAATTATAGCCGATTTGAATCCTGTTCCTTAGCTCGCTAAAAATCTCCCCAATCTTGTATTCGATTGTATCTGCGTTTTCTGCATCTACTTTAAATTTTTTAAAATAAGGGAATAGTTTGTGATTGACAAAATCGGTTAAATCATCACCAATAAGTGCTTTATTATGATCTAACCTGCCATCAGCGCCTTTAGGTACCGCCCATACACCCCATTGAAACTCAGGACTGATTATACCGGTATATGTTTTCCCGGATAATTGCGCAGAAATCTGTTTTTCTTTTTCAAGATCGTCAATATATTTTAAAAAAAGAATCCAGGAGGTTTGTTCTACATAATCCAATTCACTGCTGCAACCTGGATCTTTCCAGAGAACATCATCCACATTTTTAAAAATTTGCTCAAACATTTTGTCCATCCAATCCTTTTTTCATCAACATCTCAACTTTTCGATGAAAAACCATATAATTTTCTTCGCAATATTTCATTATTGATACACAAACTCATCAAGACTTTATTAATTTTTGTGTGTGAATTGTGGTAGTAACTAATCAATACAGACGATTTTGTAATAGCAAACGTGGACTACGCAATGGCACACGACGGCACAAGCGTACCTGGAGTCAAATCATTCAGGGAAATGAGAGTGAAACAAGTCTGGAACCCTGAAAAAATAAGGATCTCCCCAACATTGAGTGGGTAAATTATTAATCTCCTTTTTCCTAATTAGGATTATGGACGACAAAGGACTCATACAAGTAATATTAGGTATACACTCCCCCTGATTCTGTAAATATTCCTTATCCCCGCCATTTTTTTTCACATCCATTCCTGCCGGGAAACCGGTGAGTTTTTTTAGAGTTTCCTTTATTCTCTGAATGTCACGCTATGGAAATTTCTTGATTTCCCTGATGGCATTTTTATCGATAAGAACATCATAACTCATTATCGATTTCCTGAAGTGGTATAAAATCCGTTTCCCCTTGCTTATCCCTTGTAAAGTAATCCCTGATTGCTTTTAATTCGTCATCATCTGGAAATGCTTCACCCATTACCATCAATGACTCTACATGATTGAGTCTTCTTAAGACTTCATCCAATTTCATATCAATATTTTCTGCTGCAACTTCCATGCTTATGAATCTTAATTCCTGATAGATATAATTTATGACGGCAAGACAGGCTGCTGGCGCAGGAGTCGGGATTAGAGCAGATATTTGAGTTTGCATTTTAACCAAACCGCCCACCCCATGCAAATATCTATGTATCTTAGCCCCCAATAAACAGCCGATGCCCACCATAAGCGAAAAGATACTAACCCGCTCCTGCGGGAAAGAAGCCCGTGCAGACGATTTTGTAATAGCAGACGTGGACTACGCAATGGCACACGACGGCACAAGCGTACTCGCAGTAAAATCATTCAGGGAAATGGGCGTAAAAAAAGTATGGAACCCTGAAAAAATAATCATACCATTTGACCATATAGTACCTGCCAACACCGAGAAAGCGGCATTTCTCCAGCGCGACACAAGGCAGTGGATTAAAGAACAGGGCATCACCAACTTTTACGACAGCGGCACCGGAATATGTCACCAGGTAGTTCCTGAAAACGGGTTTGCCATGCCGGGAAAACTGATAATCGGCGCGGATTCCCATTCCTGCACGTACGGCGCATTCGGCGCATTTGCAACAGGTGTCGGCGCGACAGACATGGCAGAGATTTTCGCAAGCGGGAAACTGTGGCTTCGCGTACCCCACACAATCAGGATTAATGTTGAAGGAACGCTTCCTGCTGGCGTATCTGCCAAGGACATGACCCTGTATATCATAAAAAAAGTGGGCGCAGACGGTGCGAATTACAGGGCGGTTGAATATTACGGTGAAACGATAAGCAGCCTTTCCATGTCAGGGCGCATGACTCTTTGCAACATGGGAATCGAGATGGGCGCAAAAACAGGGATTGTGCCGCCTGATGAAAAAACCTTTGAATACTTAAAAGGCAGGGCGCGTGATGAATACACGCCTGTTTATGCGGATAAGGATGCGGATTATATCGAGGAGTTCAATTTTGATGTTGGCGACCTTGAGCCGCAGGTTGCAAAACCACATGAAGTGGATAATGTTTTCGGAATCAGCGATGTTGCAGGAACACCTGTTGACCAGGTTTTCATAGGCTCATGCACAAACGGGCGGTATGAAGACCTTGAAGTTGTGGCAAAAATACTTTCCGGCAAAAAAGTCAAGGCAAGGACGATTGTGCTTCCTGCATCCCGTTCTGTCCTGATTAAAGCAACAGAATCCGGCATAATAACGACACTGCTGGAAGCAGGTGCAATAATTGCGCCGCCGGGATGCGGACCGTGTCTTGGTGCGCACATGGGTGTCATCTGTGAAGGTGAAACATGTCTTTCCACATCCAACCGCAACTTCAAGGGACGGATGGGAACAGGCGGTTTGATATATCTTTCCTCTCCGGAAACTGCGGCGGCAAGCGCGCTCAGGGGCGAGATTGCAGACCCCAGGGACGTGGTTTGAGGTAAAGTTACAATGAAGCAGCTTAAAAACATTAACGGAAACGAGGCTATGAGAGTTTTTATTAGAGCAGGAGGTATCTCAAGGAGAGGTAAAGGAGACCACGTTAATATTAAGATGCCAAACGGACAGATTATAACTATACCCGATTCTAAAGAACTTAAAATCGGACTGCTCAAGGCAGCTATTAAAAAGGCAGGTTTAACGGACGAGAAATTCCTGAGCTTATTAAAATAGGATGTGATACAATGGAATATACAGTATTGATATACCGTGCGGAAGAAGGAGGCTTCTGGGTAGAAGTACCGTCTCTTCCCGGCTGCTATTCTCAAGGTGAAACGATAGAAGATACGATGAAAAATATACAAGAAGCAATAGAAGCACACCTTCTTGCTTTAAAAGAAGAAAGGGATGAAACGCCCAACAGGGAAGAAATCGTTATCGGGAGAGTTAAAGTTGAAGCACCAGCCATAGCATAAGCCATAAACTTGAGGCGGAATACTTGTCCATGTGCGGCTGCACGCGCACTCCGTGGCGAGATTGCATACTCCGGGGAATTTGTTTAAACAGCCATTTCAATCCCTTCAGGTATTTTTCAAGGTCAGCATAGTTATTTTTCCGGTCTAACAGGCAAACCAGGATTATATTCGGGGACAAGATAGCATAGATGAGCCTGACTTCTTTATTATGGATGTCCAGCTTGACCCTGAAGATGTTCCGTATGGTTTTAGAATGAAGCCTCTTGAACCGTAAGGGGTTAGATAATATAAGTTTGATTTTTTCCTGTATAAGGTCTTTGGATTTCCTGTCAAGTTCCTCAATCTGGCTGACAAAAAATTCAGTTGCGACAAGCTCGAATTTCATTGAAGAGCCTTAAGAATTTCCTGATGGCTTTTTAGTTTACCTTTTTCCACAGACTGCACAAGAAGTTTTTCAATTAACTCCACTTCTTTTTCTGAAGTGGTTTCGTCAAATCTATTCTCCCTGAATATTTTATCCCTCACTGCCTCAAGAATTAGATCCTGCATGTTCCTGTAACCGTAGTTTTCGATATACTGTTCGGCAGCAGATTGTAATTTAGCAGGCAGCCGGATATTTACCTGTGCGCTTGAAGTTGCCATAGATACCAATAAGTAGCTTTTGGTATTTAATAATGACTAACTCCTGTGGATGTTCTCTAAATGATTACTTCACAAGATGCGCGCCATAAGTAAGCCCCTCAAGTTCCACAATCTTTTCCCATAATTCCTTACATTCACAATAAAGGTTTGAGAAAACAGATGTGTCCTGCGTCACCGAAAAAATCCTGATTGCTTCTGCCACGTCATTATCACATTTCCCGCAGTTGTGGGGTCCGCGTTTTGAACCTGCACCCACAGGGTCAGACAATATGACAGTATCCGGGTTCGATGCTTTCCCCTTTTCCAGGACTTCAATTGCGCTCCAAAGCCACGGCGGGCGGTAATCCCTGCGCTCAAACATCTCATCAACAAGCGTTCCCCTCTGGACATTGCAGAGATTCATGGAAATCGTGCCAGCATAAGGCGCAGCATCGCTGATTGAACTAACCATGTCGGAAATAGCAGTGCCTTCTGACAAAAAAGGCGGCTTCATCATCAGGTATGCCTTTGTGGAAACGCCTTTATCTTTACCTGTATCACTTGCCCGAACGAAATCTGAAAAAGTAAACCCTTTATTGATACAGTCCTTCCGTATCATGTCACTGCTTGTTTCAAGACCCATTGCCACCTCAAAAGGCTTCCCGAATACAGTTGTGCATTCTGATAATTTATCAGGTGTCACGTATTCGGGTCTTGTTTCTGCAATCACTTTTTTAACCCTGCCATCTGCATCCAGCCGTGTGAGCATTTCACTGCGCGTTTGCAGGGGAATCTCGGAATCATCAAGGAAACTGCCGGAGGTGAAAATCTTGACAATTATCTCATCGTCACGGCAACGCGACATTGCATACTCGAACTGTTTCATAAGGTCATCATGCGATGGCGCGGTTTGTGCGCTGTCATAGACATAACCGCACATGGTGCAATTGTTCCACCTGCATCCGGATGTCTGGAAAATAATGGTAAGGGCAGGGATTTCCTTTCCGTCAAGCACATCCTTCCCGGTCCATACGGCAGTGGGTCTCCCCGGCGGATTGAATTTGACTTTCTGCTTTCTGCGGAGCTCCCGGACAACAGTAGTAAGCGACATGTTTTTACTCGAACTCGATGGTTCCGGGTGGTTTCGGGGTGATGTCGTACAAAACACGGGAAACATTTGCAATCTCGCTTGTGATTCGCGACTCGATTTTCTGAAGTGTCTCCCACGGCAATTCCATTGCTTCTGCTGTCATTCCGTCCCTTGATTGTACTGCGCGCACTGCAATAATCCAGCCGTGAACCCTGACATCGCCTTTCACTCCGGTGCCTTTCTCAATAAGCGCGGCAAAAGTCTGCCAGGGCTTGAACTGTTCCAGCAGTTCCTCTTCAACGATGGCATTGGCTTCCCTGACAATTTCCACTTTATCTTCTGTGACCTCGCCAATAATCCTGACAGCAAGACCGGGTCCAGGGAACGGCATCCTGTCTGAAATCTCATGCGGCAGTTCAAGAGCCCGTGCAACCTCACGCACTTCATCCTTATAGAGGTCGGCAAGAGGTTCGATAATCCCTTCAAAATCGATAACAGATGGAAGACCTCCGACATTATGGTGGCTTTTGATTCCGCCTTCTGATTCTATCCGGTCGGGGTAGATTGTTCCCTGGATAAGGTATTTTGCGTCAAGTTTCCTTGCTTCTTCCTCGAATACGCGGATAAACGCCTTTCCAATCGCTTTTCGTTTTTCCTCTGGGTCTGTCAGTCCTTTCAATGCATTGAGGAAATATTCCTTCCCATCAATTACCTGGAGGTTCATACCTGAAAATATCCTCTGTATATTTTCAGTCTCACATTTTCGCATGAGTCCTGTATCAATGTAAATCGGCGTAAGCATATCCCCGATTGCCCTGTGGGCGAGCACGGCACATACAGAACTGTCAACCCCGCCTGATAATGCGATTATTGCCCGTCCTTTAACATCGTTCCTTATTTTCCCGATGCTTTCATTAATGAATTTATCTACTTTTACCATTAGTCCTCATAATATTGTTCCTTCTTTAAATGGTTTTATATAATTCATGTCCTGACTCGATGGTGTGCAGCGGAATTATGTGTAATATATGGACATTTGGGAACTTTTGCGCTCGTGTTTAACAAGATTTTTTACTTTATTTTTCCGCCTCTCTGTTTTGCAAGGTCTTTCAGGGCTTCACCTGTAGCCATTGGAAGACCGCTTAAAGGAGCATGGGGGTTTGTGTGGCAGTCTGTACATGTATTAACGTATGCATGGCAGGTGTTACATTTGCTATCGGGGTGATATGCCCCTTCTTGGTGTGAATCATGACAGTCCCAGCATTTTTGGGTAGTCCTGTGTACAGGATGGCAGTTGATGCAGGCAGGCACTTTGCTGTTATGTTTACTGTCGTATATGGTCAATATCTTGTAAATATCATTGTGACATGCAGAGCACATTTCTTTTGTTATTGTGCCCTTAAAAACTGCGTTTTTTAGCGGGATGTGGGGATTGTCATGGCATCCAAGACAGGTGCTCCTGTCCCATTGTGCGCCTTTTAGATGGGGTACGTGGCATTTTGTGCACTGGGGAAGGTCGCCAAGTTGCGTTGGCTCAGTTCCGTGGCAGTCGCCGCATGTACTGTTTTTGTGTCCGCCTTCACCCATACGTTTCCAGAATGGATTTTCCGGTTGGTCTGATTTTTCGGGTTCTTTATGTAAAAGATGGCATGTCTGGCAGGTTGTGGCATTGGAATGGTTGAATAATTGCGTTTTTATTTGTGTAGTATTATGGCATTTTATGCAGTCAGGTTTCAGGACAGGGAACTCGGATATATTGAATGTTTCATTGAATGTAAAATTTGATTTGAATAGCTCATTAATTGCAGGCAGTGATGAATTGATTATTTTTGCTTTCAGGAGCAGTTTTCTGGCAGCTAAATCTGACTGGAAATCAGTAGGTGGTGTGTGGCATTCAAAGCATGTGATTTTTTTCTCTTTGTGCGCCGGCATATCTGAATATATAAACGGTGTTTTATAGTTGCGGTATTCGGTTTCATGGCATCCGGCGCAAAAAACCGGGTCGTTGACACTGTTTAAAACACTTGATGTTAAGTATGCTGATGCTGAAATGAGTATGAATGCCAGTATCAACCATTTTTTCATATCCACTGATTGTAATTATTTATGTATATAGTTTTATAGAATCATGCCACCCAGCAACAATTACACAATATATTTATATTAAGTTACTTCTTTGAATTGGATATGAAAAAATTTGCAATTCTTATGCTGGCATTTGTGATGGTATTCAGCGGTTGTGTTGATGAAGTGATAGTAAAAAAAGGTGATATAATCACAGTTGATTATACGGAAAGTCTTGAGGACGGGACTGTTTTAGTTACAACAATCGAAGGGGTTGCAAAAGAACAGAATATATTTTCACCTGAAGAAGAGTATAAGCCGTTTAAATTTACAGTCGGGAAAGGAGATACCATTTCGGGATTCAGTGATGGTGTTATTGGAATGAGTATCGGGGAGACTAAAGTTTTTACAATTACTCCTGAGAAAGGCTTTGGGCGGATTAAGCCTGAATTAATCAGGGTGTATCCTGTAATCGAAACTATTCCGGCAAGAATCCCAAGGGTTATTGAAATTCCTTATGACCGGTTTGTTGCAGAGTTCAAAGAGAACTATACGGCTGGCGATATTGTTACACTGCCTGATACTGGCATTGAAATGACTGTCAAAAGTATATCCCAAAACGTATTATTAGCTTATAATTACAAGGCTGGCGACCAGATGCCTTCATACGGGGCACCGTGGAATATAACAGTTGCAAGGCTGGATGAAAAGAACATTACAGTGAAATATAGTGTAAAAAAGAATGATACAGTCCAGTTCCCGAATGTACTGTGGAATACTACAATAATAGATGTGAACGATGAGAGCATTGTTATAAAAAATAATGCGATTCCAGATACGGAAATCGAGGGCGTGTTCGGTCAGATGACAAGGGTGAGGTTCAATGAGACCTCTATAATAATGGACCAGAACCACAAGCTTGCAGGCATGAATTTAACTTTTAGCGTGACCCTTATTTCTATCGAGGAAAAAAATAAAGAATAATCGAACTCGACAACCTTTAATTTATTAAGTAAAGTTTATAAGTATTCGTGCAGATACTGCCCCTCATGAATTCCAGAACTATGATAATAATATTCTTACTTATAGGCGTTGTACTTGCAGCAGGCATATACTATACCACTCAAGAGGATGCGGCTTACATAGATGTCCAGGTCAATCTTACGCAGCTTGATAATTCATCGCCGCCAAGGGTAGATAACCTGACAGCAAAGCTTGTACCCACAACTAAAGTAAGCGAACCAAAAGGAAATCCTAATTTTTTTGCTCCGGGTATATTAGTCCAACCCCTGATGGACGCTGAAATTATAGGTCGCTGGACATCTGTTCCGTATAATGGTACAGGGCAATATAACATTAAGGTGGGGCTTACAAAATACCCACAGAAGGGGGATTTTGTAATGATAACTATAAGATTAATGGACGATAACGGGGAAGAGGGGCAATCCCTTACTTACTATACTCCATTGGAATAGGCGGTGCCAAAATATAACACAAGGTTTAAATAGCAACAAATCTAACATTAAATCATACCCAAATTATACCCAAATTGGGTGAGGTATATAATAAAATAGATAGGAAAAGGAAGTGAAAAATAAAATGAATAGTAAAATATTATTGTTGTCAGTAGCAGTAATTGCTGTTGGCTTGTTTGCAATGCCAAGTACATTGTCATTGTTCTCAGGACAGCATACCTTCTACGACGGTGTGAATGTAAGCTGCGCCAAATGTCATCAGGACATCGAAGACGAAATCAAATCTACAGCCAATGAAGTCCACACTTCAATGGATACATGTGAAGGCTGCCACAGAACTGAGACATCATGGTATAGTAATACTTCTACTGGTGCTGATATAAAGAACAGTACATGGAGACTTAGTAATGTGTCGAACGTCAGTATTAAAGCGCACGCGGCAGTTACAGTAGAATGTCTTGCATGTCATGGTAAGTATAATAGTAGCAAAAAGTGGGGCGTAGCTGAGCAGATACAGAGTGCTTCTGAAGCCCACAGGGACTTCTACTGGGGTTCAGTGTCTGACAAAGAAATTGGTGATATTAACTACTCATCAATAGCTGCTGCTCAAGGAGCTGCTGGAGCGTCAGTAAGTCCCTCATGGTATGACACCGCTGGCCCCGCCAACCAGACAGTTATCAAACTGAAAGGTACTAACACAGCATGTGTCGGCTGTCATACCCACGCAGCGGTTAACATCACGTGGACACGCAGCACTGGATTCGGCATGGTTGTACTAGCTAATACCACATCAGGTAAACTCGAAATCGATAGCTGGAGTATCAACGAATCCACTAATACAACCTATACAAACGGAAGTTAAAGGGATTAAACAATCCCTTTATTTTTTTTTAGAAGAGTATCTTTTTTAACGTATTTGAATTCAAAAACACTTTCATCATCGTACATTAAATCGAACGATGAACAACGACTGACAGGAACTTAAAATGAGTTCGTTCAAGTTTGTATCAGTTAGTTGTTAATAATTCCGTCACCCAAAGGTGTTCTTAAAAAAAATAAGCGACTGGAAAGTTATTACCCCCTTCTCAGCTATATCCTTCCCCAGCCTCTGCACCCACAAGGTCTTTTTCATTGGGCTGTACGACAGGAAGCGCCCTGCAATATACTTATTTTTCTGCCAGCTTTTCAAGGATTTTCTCAAGGCGCTGGTTATGTGTTCATCCGTTTTCATTGAGTGATTCTTCATCCACTGGTTATGTTCTTTTTGTTCTGCTACAAATCCCCCAAGTGTGTTGTCTATGCTATTCAAACTACCCTTCATTTCTCCCAGCGTGTCTTTTACATCTACGAGAGAGCTTTTCATCTCACCGGTATCTGTTTTTATTCCATCCAGATAATCTATTCCGATATCGAATTTCCGGCTAAATTCATAATATTCATCAGTAGCAACCCTGCTGAATAAATGCGGCAGTGGAATATCCTCATGAATCTCTTTTTTCTCGATGCTTTCGATATCAGCCCTGGCAAATTCTTTGAAGGTATTTAGGAAATTATCTACAGATTTTTGCAAACCTTCACAAACGATTTTAACACTATTATCTACATCGTTAAAAATATAGCCCTTTATATCCAGTTTTCGGGCGGTTCCTTCTATAATACCACGATAACCGATGTGTTGAACCCTGCCCTTGATTGTAACTGAATATCGTTTTACCTGTGTCTGCATGATTTAAACATGCTTGTGAACCCTATTAAACTTTACCCGGATTTGTTACGAAGTCTTAAATTAACAGGCAGTTAATCCCTTCACCTTATTCGCTATATCCTTCCCCGGCCTCTTGCACTCCTCAAGGTCTTTATCGGTTGGCTGAACTCAACCAACACAACATACACCAATAAATCACATCCACGGATTTGAAAATCCCAGATTTTTGTAGCACCGGCATTAATCTGTATAAATTAATGAAATCAATATCCCATGCAATTATTAAAATCACTGGAAAATGGTACGGTGCCTTACCGGGGTTTTTGAAATCATCGTACTATTATCTTAAATAAATTATTAAATCCAACACATAAAACCGGATATTACTTAATTTTTATATACTTTTTTTCTGTGCTCTACAACCCTGATAATAACTTTTTCCGGGTTATAATATACATCGCATAATACACGATAGTCGCCAGCACGGATTTTGAATCCATAATCATGCTCTTTTAAAATTTCTAACCCAATTCCCGTTTCTCCTACAAATTTCACCTTTTTAACTATACGGGAAGAAATCCCCCCAGGCAGTTTTCGAAGTTGAGAAACTGCTTTTGGCTCCCAGAATATCTCGAAACTCATAGAAATTCAATTTCAACTTCATTTTGGGATATCATCTGGGAAATGGGTGTTTTTCGTGAAATTACTATTTGTTTTTTGATATCATCTGAAAGCTCAAGATTGTCTTCTTCAAAATATGTCTTTATTTTATGTACATCTTTTTTAATTGAGACTAAATCTTTATGAATTTGTTCCAGAGTAACTTCAGCCATATTAATCAATTTAATTGTAGACTTTGTTATATAAAAGGATTTGTAATTGATGTGTGACCGTTTCAATTCGTGTTGGTGAATAATATAAAACCGCCGATAAAGGCAAATTAACGCAGATAATCAGGCAGCTTATCCGCGTTTATCTGCGTGCATCTGCGGTTAGTTTGATAGTACCAACATATTATGTAACGGTCTCTATTAACCCCCCCGTCTCCGCCATTATCAGGAGCATCTGCGGGGATGTGCAGAAGGAAGGTTGGTTTTGGGGCATATCGGCGCCGGGGGAATTATGCATGTGGTTTTATAAAAACCCGTGCCTGAAAAACATGATGTTGAGGGCGCTTCGGGAACATACCTGCGCCGGGAATTTTATAATATTATAATATAAGCTATCTCTCAGCGAGTTTCACAAGGATTTTCTCAAGGCGCTGGTTATGCTCATCCATGCGATGGTTGTGTGCCCGTTGTTCAGTAACAAAATCCCCTAAAGTTCCATTAATTTTATTCAATGTTCCTTTCATTTCCCCGGTGTCAGTTTTTATCCCGTCAAGCAAATCGATACCAATATCAAATTTTTTGGAAAATTCATAATAATCATCGGTTGCCACCCTGCTGAATACAGACGGCAAATAAAGCTCTTCATGAACTTCTTTTTTCTCAATGCTTTCAATATCAGACATGGCAAATTCTTTAATATTATTTATGAAAGTATCTATTGATTTTTGAATACCTTCACATGCAATCTTAACGCTCCCATCAACATCATTAAAAACATAACCTCTAATATCCAACTTTCTTGCAGTACCTTCGATGATTCCACGATAACCAATATGTTGAACGTTTCCTCTTAACAAAATATTGTATCTTTTTATCTGAGTCTGCATATTCAAACCTTACGTCCTCAACAATATTAAATTTGTGCTTAACAAAACTTTCAAACCGAAAATAGTAGTCTTTTCAAAAACTGAAGACAACCCCGTTGCTTTGCTCCAACAAACCCAGCGCCGCCGGTTACGGAGGACATATCAGCGCCAGGGGAATTATGCATGCAATTTTATAAAACTCTGTGTCCCCGGTGGTTAATTTTCCATACAGGGGCTGCCCTGACACAAGTCCCTTTACTCAACCTTCACCGGCTTTTTCTTCTTAATCTCAGTCTTTGGCATTTTCACTTCAAGAACCCCGTTATTATAGGCGGCTTTTGAATTATCAGGGTCAACCGAAGAGGGCAGGGATATTGCACGGTAATAACTCCCGCGGCTTCTTTCCCTGTAAGCATAGCCTTTTTCCTCCTTTTTCTCCTCATGCTTTGTTTCGGCTGATATCTCAAGCCTGTCCTCTGAAATGTCAAGTTTAATATCTTTCTTCTCAAGCCCAGGCATTTCAGCAGTTGCTATTACCTCTTTATCAGTCTCGATAACGTCTATGAAAGGCTGCCTTCGTTCTGCCAGTTCACCTTTCCCCTCGCCTGCCGGCAAAAGCCTCCCTGCCGGCATGAACCTGCGCCGTCCTGGTCGTCCCCAATCCTCAAACATCCTGTTCATCATTTCTTCAAATCTTCTGAAATCATCCCATGTGTCAACCATTTAACAACCTCCCGCTTAATATGGTTAATAAATATTGCGCACGATTGTACTTAATATTATCGCAGCGAATCCTGCGTAAATCCCGCGGGCATAAAACCCCCTTAGTCCGCAGGCAACAACCACGTTATCTTTATGTAATATGAACTGTATCAAGGGATGGCTGAATCATCTTTTTATGATTCTTTATAATACCGTAGCAAGCATCTGCTTGTGGCGAATGGATTGAAACAATTCGAACGCAGCAACTGCGTGAGTCGGACCAAATGGTCTTACGGAGGAACAGAATGAAACATAATTACAAAACAAACCCAGTATTATTAGACCTGATATCAGTTCTAAAAACCCAGTCAAGGGAAAAGGGAGTAGCCCTCTGGCGGGATATAGCAATAAGGCTTGAACGACCCACCCGGCATTTGTCCGAAGTTAACCTGAGCAAGATAAGCCGTTATGCAAAAGAAGACGAAATGTTACTCATCCCGGGAAAAGTCCTGGGGTCAGGAGATCTCAGCCACAAGTTAACCGTGGCAGCACTCGGCTTCAGTGAAAGTGCCAGGGAAAAGATTACAGCAGCAGGAGGAACCTGCCTGAGCATTGAACAGTTAATGGACACGAACCCAAAAGGTTCAGGTGTCAGGATAATAGGGTGAAAAAATGACCGTAATTGATGCAAATAATCTCATTCTCGGAAGGCTTGCAAGCGATGTTGCAAAGAGATTACTCAATGGTGAGGTAATTAACATTGTAAACGCCGAGAAAACAATCATCTCTGGCAGGAAAGTGGCGACATTCGACAGGTACAAGCAGTATGCCAGCAGGGGCAGGGATTTTGGTCCTTATTTCCCGAAAAGACCAGACCAGATTGTAAAGAGGACAGTCCGCGGCATGATCCCGTACAAAAGAGAGCGCGGAAAAGAAGCTTTTAAGAATTTAAAAGTTTATATCGGCGTTCCAAGGGAACTAAGTGAACAGGAAACCACTACAATAGAAAGAGCAAGTATCTCCCGCCTCAGTACCAGCAAGTATACCGTGCTCGGTGAGTTAAGTAAGAAATTAGGGTCAAAAGTATAGGTGTTATTCATGAAAATTGTTAATTCATCAGGAAAAAGAAAAACCGCTATTGCCCGCGCAACCATCCGCGAAGGAAAAGGGCGGATAAGGGTAAACAAGAAACCCATCGAGATCATGGAGCCTGAACTTATCAGGCTGAAGATGTCAGAACCAATTGAGTTCGCAGGCAACGTTATAAATACTGTGGATATTGATGTTAATGTAAAGGGCGGCGGTATCTTCGGTCAGGCTGGCGCAGTACGTACTGCTATAGCACGCGGACTCGTGGACTGGACAAACGATTCGGCACTCAGGGACGCAATGGCACAGTATGACCGCAGCCTTCTTGTCAATGACACACGATACAAACTCCCTAAGAAATTCGGCGGTAAAGGCGCCCGAAAGAGGAAACAGAAATCATATAGGTGAATAAATGATACCGGTACGATGCTTCACGTGTGGAAAAGCAATTTCCAGCGTATATGAAGAGTACAAGAAACGAATCAATACCGAGGACTCAGGTAAAGTACTTGATGACCTCGGTATAGAACGGTATTGCTGCAGGCGAATGCTGCTGACCCACGTGGAACTGGTAGATTTGCTGGCACCATACCAGTGAAGAGGGGTTGTAGGGTAGCCTGGTCCATCCTATGGCGTTCGGGACGCTGTGACCTGAGTTCAAATCTCAGCAACCCCATTTCTTGGGACACGGCAATTGAATAGAAAAGAAACCACATCCGGAGGGACTCCGGGTAAAAAAAATACCAAAATCGTAAATACAGATAAATTGTATTCATTGAAATTTCAGCTATTTGTTTTTGAGGTGATTTAGTGAGTGAAACTAATTATACACGATATGAACTCGCAAGGATTATCGGTGCAAGGGCACTGCAGATTTTTATGGGGGCTCCCGTATTAATCGATGTTGAGAGAGAAGAACCAATAAATATTGCAATGATGGAACTGGAAAAGGGAGTACTCCCTATAACCGTCAAAAGAACCGTAAAAGAGAAGAAAATTCCAGCGTAAAAAGGTGATAAAATGGATGATCACATTGATATTAAAGATGATGTAAAACAGGATACCGGTTATGAATCAATTATTCCTCAGGACGATTACCTGACGGCAGGAATCCATATCGGTACACAGCAGAAGACAAAGGAAATGATGAGGTTTGTATACCGTGTCAGGACAGACGGATTGTACGTCCTTGATATACAAGCCACAGACCAGAGGATACGGCTGGCTGCTAAAATGCTTAAAAAATATGACCCCAAGAGAATACTTGTGGTATCTGCAAGGCAGTACGGTCATTACCCTTCTGAAATGTTCGCAAAGGCAACAGGTGCCAGGGTAATTACAGGAAGATTTATCCCTGGAACATTAACTAACCCGAAATTAGGCGTGTTTACTGAACCTGACGTACTCGTAGTCACCGACCCGGGAGGAGACAGCCAGGCAGTGAATGAAGCTGTCAGTATAGGGATACCGGTTATTGGCTTATCCGATACTAACAATTCAACGTCCAATGTTGAACTTGTAATTCCAACAAACAACAAGGGACGAAAAGCCCTTGCATTAATCTACTGGCTCCTTGCAAAACAGGTACTTGCAGAAAAAGGAGATACCATTCGCTACACAGTTGAAGAGTTCGAAGCAGAATTATAGCCATATGAGATTTCCTGCTGTTGCAGGGCAATTTTACCCTTCAGGTAAAAACGAGCTGGGTCGTGAGCTCAGCAAATGCTTTGCCGGCATATCACGGACAGAAAGACCGGTTATCGGGGCTGTTGTGCCCCATGCCGGTTACATGTATTCGGGCAGGACGGCAGCCCATGTATATTCTGTGCTGCCTGAAGCTGACACTTTTGTAATCTTAGGTCCAAACCATACAGGTTACGGTTCACCGGTTGCTG
>PGYG01000121.1 GCA_002839545.1 Candidatus Methanoperedentaceae archaeon HGW-Methanoperedenaceae-1 | reverse complement strand
GCCGCGCGCAGTGTATAATACAAGCGTGGTCAGGATAAGAGTCACAAAAACCATAAAAATAACTGGCGTGGACAGGCTTCCTCCATCAGGAATGGCGAGTGTTCCGAATCCCATGATTGAAAATGGCTGACTGGCAGGCGCACCTGTAAAAGCGGCTGCAATCATCCCGATAAAAGGCAGGACATATACCGGCAGGATGCCAAGCAGGATGGATAGTAAGGCAAATATTCCCATTCCCAGAAGCATAGGCACGTTTGGGTCTTTTGCCTGTTTTGCATGTTCGCTTCTTGGAAGAGCCAGGAACCCTATACCAAAGGTCTTAAGGAAACAGAAAGCAGCAAGCGCGCCTGTCAAAGCAAGAGCTGCGGCTGCTACCGGAAGAACTATCCTGGTGAATGAATCCCCTGAACTAAAACTCATAAGCAGTGCCTGGAGGGTCAGCCATTCACTTACAAAACCGCTAAATGGCGGAAGCGCTGAAATTGAAAGGACACCGATAAGGAAAAGGACGGAAAACACTGGCATTTTCTTTATAAGACCGCCCAGTTGTTCAATATTCTTTGTGTGCGTTGAGTAAATTATCGAACCTGCACCCATGAACAACAACCCCTTGAATACCGAATGATTCAACAGGTGATAAAGCGCAGCTATTGCTGCCAGTGCCGATAGACCCGGACTTGCGCCTGCGTAGAATATCATGGATGCGCCTATTCCAAGAAGAATTATCCCTATATTCTCAATACTGCTGAATGCAAGCATGCGTTTAATGTCGGGTTCAACCACAGCATACATAATTCCAAGGAGCGCTGATATTACCCCGATTGCAAGGACAAGGAATCCCCACCACAGGACACCTGCGCCAAGGAAACCAAAGAAAACCCGTATCATCATGTATATGGCGGTCTTTATCATGACGCCTGACATGAGTGCTGAAACGTTGCTCGGTGCTGCGGGATGCGCATACGGGAGCCAGATATGAAGGGGGACGATGCCGGCTTTTGCCCCGAAGCCGATAAGCGCGAACAGGAATACTAAATCTTTAAGAAGTGATGGCATTGTCGAGCCGTAAGCAGAGAAGCTTTCAAAACTGAAATTTCCGCTTGCGCCTGCAAGGATAAGGAATGAAAGGAGAATGAAGCCTGTTCCGATATGGGTCATTACAATATAGATGAAGCCTGCTTTCCGTGTTTCGGGTTTTTCATGCTCGAAAATCACAAGGAAAAATGATACGACTGACATTAATTCCCAGACTATCAGGAACATAATGGCATTGTCCGCAGAAACCACAAGTATCATTGAAAGAATGAATATGTTATACAGGAAACCCAGGTAACCGATGTTCTTTTTCCCGTAGTATTCCCTGATGTACCCGATTGAATATATCGAGACTGCAAACACTGCAATTGAGATGACAAGTATGAAGAAAGCAGAAAGCTTGTCAACGAAAAAGCCGAATTTCAAAAAGGATGAGCCGGAAATTGATAATGAATAAGTCTCCCCAAAAACGACAGAGAGTGAGAAAATTATCCCGAAAACTGATGCAATGGTAGCACTGATAAATGAAATATAAGTAGCAAGCTTGTCGTTTTTATTGAACACTATCGAGAATAATGCACCGAGCAAAAAAAAGATGACAAGTCCGGGAAATAAAATATTATACATAATAAACCTCAAAAATGTATTGTATTTATCGCCCTGTCAATTCAGTTGTGAAGATTAT
>PGYG01000041.1 GCA_002839545.1 Candidatus Methanoperedentaceae archaeon HGW-Methanoperedenaceae-1 | reverse complement strand
ATCTGAAAGCGGGATATACTGCGAAACAAGATACAGACTCCGAAGAGATAAACCCATAGCAACAACATCATTGTTGATTGTATAAGCGCCAGTATGTTTTCCGTTTTTCATCTCAGGCAAATAATAAGGCTTTCCCGGCATCCCGATTTTTCCTGTATCATGGAACAATCCAACAATTACACAACTCTCATCACTTATCTCAGGAGCAAGCGCATCACGGATACGTAACAGCGTTTCAGCAACCCCGACACTATGCTCAAGCAAACCGCCTTCCTTATTCAGGTGATACTTCGTACTTGCAGGACTGGTAAGCCATGTTGTTTCAGAGTGAAGAACTTCAATGAACTTATCTACTTCTGGTTTCCGTTCTGTTATTTTTGAGAGTAATTGCTTGTACCTTTCTTCCATGACCACACACCAACTTTCTGTA
The DNA here is from genome assembly GCA_002839545.1 of Candidatus Methanoperedentaceae archaeon HGW-Methanoperedenaceae-1. GTDB lineage: Archaea > Halobacteriota > Methanosarcinia > Methanosarcinales > Methanoperedenaceae > Methanoperedens_A. Next base: position 12,461 of record PGYG01000041.1, on the reverse strand, counting down.
AAATGATATACATTGTATAAATCATTTTGGCACTCTATGAGTTAATCGAATTGCATGTGCAACTTACCTCCCTCAAAACCTCCTCCCTCTCGCAAACCTCACCGGCGCCGAAAGCACATCCTCCATAGTCTGTTCAATAAACGGTAAAGCAGCATACGCAAGTGCAGCATAACCATGTGCAGGTAAAATCATAAACCTCCGCTCTTTCCCGTGTCTGGTATTAACCTCTTCAGTATCTTCCTGCGTGAGTTCGTAAAAGAACGTATCCATGCGGTCACGCGGGTTAATCAAAAAAAACATCCACACATACTCAATTCCCTCAATTAGAAGTTTTTCAACCCAACATTTAAAATTGTTTTTACTATTGCAAAAACGAAGGCACATTTAAATAAATATCTCACTTTAAAGTATCTGAATTACCAACCTTCTATGTAATATTTATTAGAGATTTTATGACTAACATATTCGAAGTAACACACCGCGATGCAGCAGCGCGGATTGGAAAGCTGTCACTGGATGGCGGATTATCAACTCCTGCCATTATCCAGCCGTGGAAAAAGGACGGACTTATTGTTGATTCAGGGAGCCTGTGGGGAAAAACCGCAATTCCGGAAAACACGCAGGATAAAATCGTAATACTTCCGCACAAGCCGGCGCCGCTTCATACGCGGGAAGAAATAGTAAAAGGACTTGCGGATTCGTTACGTTCTGATGAAACCCTGTTAAAAACCAGTGAAAATGCAGCACACACAGGTTTTGTCGTGCATCCTGTTTACCAGCAGCTTCCGGAATCAGAGCTTTATGTACTCGGCGCAGCAAAACAGCTTGAGAATAACCCGCGCACGTTTGTGGATTCAATAATTTCCCTCAGGGAAAACACAAAAGCAGGCTCGTTATTATACATACCAGCGCTTGCAAAACCCGAAAACCTTGCAATGCTTGTGTATATGGGTGCTGACCTTGTGGATGATATTTTACCAATAATCAAGGGCTACCAGGATATTTACCTTACAACTTCAGGGGAATACCATCTTGACAGGATGCATGAATTCCCATGCTCCTGTGATGTCTGCTCTGCCGCTGTCCCTGAAGAACTATTAAAACTCCCGAAAAGTGGGCGCTCTGAATTGCTTTCGCGCCATAATTCACTTGCACTATCAAGCGAGCTTCGCGCTGTCAGGGAGCAGGTAAGGGCTGGAAGCCTCCGCGAATACGTGGAGCGCCAGTGCAGGGCACGTCCGTGGCTGACTGCCGTGCTTCGCCTTGTTGATTCCCAGTATTCGTTTATTGAAAAAAGGACGCCTCTTTTCAGGGCGGCTGCATTGTATGCCAACACATCCGAATCCATGAACCGGGTTGAAATAAAACGGTTCGCAGAAAGGGTACTGGAACGGTACACGCCGCCTGACCTTGACACACTTGTGCTTCTGCCGTGTTCTGCAAAAAAGCCGTATTCAGTATCACTTTCCCACCATAAATTCATAAATGCGCTTGGGAAATACCGAAAATCCGTCCATGAGGTTATTATTACGTCCCCGATGGGAATTGTCCCGCGCGAGCTTGAACTCATGTATCCTGCTGCGCATTATGACACGCCGGTAACAGGATACTGGGATGCAGAGGAGCGTGCATGGGTTGGAGGATGCCTGCGCTCGTATCTCCTGAAAAACAAATATACGAACATCATCGCGCATGTTGAAGGCGCATACAGGGAAATCTGCGAATCAGTAGAAAAAGAACTTGGTATTGCTTTTGTTTATACTGCTGATGACGGGGTGGCGGCGCGCTCGTCACTGAATAATCTTAAAGACGTATTATCCTCGCTTGAACACAATAAAAAACGCTCAGGCGATGAAACTAAACTTGACCTCATGCGCGCAACTGCTGACTACCAGTTCGGGAAAGGTGCAGGGAAACTGCTTGTGCCTGATGACGGGATTGTCAGGGCACCGTATCCGAAACACCAGCTTTTTTCAGGAAAGACCCAGCTTGCAACCCTTATCCCGCAGTACGGCACGCTGGCACTTACAGCCGATGGCGGCATGAGGCTTCGCGAATGGAAGGATTACCGCGTAAAGATTGCTGATTTCATACCCCACAGCACCATACTTGCACCTGGCGTCATTGATGCAGACCCGCAGATTTGTCCCAATGATGAGGTGCTCGTTGAGGGTGATAAGATTTTCGGAATCGGAAGGGCGGTCATGTCTGGCTGGGAAATGAAAGAATCTACAAGGGGCGTTGCAGTTGAGCTTCGCCACGTAAGGAAAAGCGAGAAATTTTAATAAGGATGCCTCCAATAGTGTTATTATAGAATGGCAGGGGCTTTATGAGAATATCTTGTGCCTCCCTTTTTCTCTGGGAGTACACGCTTCCCGGAATTATGGAGATATTGCTGGAAGCAGGTATCAGGAGTGTTGAGTTCTGGGCAGAAACGCCTGATTTCTGGATGAACAGGAACGACGGGACAGGCACTGTAATGCTTGAGGAAGCACTGTCCATGATGCCTGGCGGGTGCACACTTCATGCGCCGGTTATGGATTTGAATGCGTCTTCGATTAATGATAATATCCACGAGGTCACAATTTCGGAAACGCTGTGGGCTCTTGAACTGGCAGGGAAAATCGGGGCGCGGGCAGTTACGATTCATCCGGGGAAAAGGACGGTTAACCGCCCGCCTGTAGAGGAGGACTGGCAGAAATTCGATGATTACCTCAAAGCCTGCACTCAAAGGGCTGATGCCATGGATATACAGCTGGCGCTTGAAAACAGCATGCCTTCTGTATCAAGCATGTGCTCCTCGCCGGATGAGATGAAAACCGTTCTTGATAAGTTCCCATCCCTTTTTTTCACGTTTGACGTTGTGCATGCCTACATCGAATCACCTGGAAATGCCATGGCTTTTATCGAGGAACTTGGCGGCAGGATAATCAATGTCCATGTCGGGGCACCGCATAACGGGAAGCCGCATTATCCCCTTCACAGGGAAGATAACATGAAAGAGATACTTATGGCTCTCAGGGACAGGGGATATGACGGTGACCTTACGATTGAGATTGATGACAAGGTGTATGACAGGACACTTTCAAAAAAGGATAAAATAAGGGAGCTTGTGGCTGAGAGGAAGTATCTGGAAGGCATATTCACTGGGTGATGTTTAACAGGATTCAGCGCATAACTGTAAATCCATGCGCGTTTCTTACCTCGCCGTTTCGGATAAAAAGTGCACTGTCCAGATGGCAGGGTGTAATTTCAGGTGCCGCGGATGTTTCAGCAAACAGGGAAAAAGCGGTGGTGTGGAAATGACCGCAAAAGAGCTTGCCGGGCATGTCCCTGAATACATGGAGGTTATGCTTGCAGGCGGTGAGCCGACACTTGACAGTGAAGGATTAATTTTGCTGGTTGAAGAACTTGGCAGGAACAGGGTTACATTATCCACAAACGGTTATCTCCTTGATGAGGAATTGCTTGAACGGCTGCGGGGAATCAGGGTGCATATAGACCTGAAAGCGCATGATTCATGGCTGCACAACTGGTACACTGGCATGGACAATGCCCCTGTCCTTGAGGCTGTCAGGCTTCTTTACGAAAAAGGGTTTGGTTTTGAAGTCAGTTCCGTGTATATTCCGGGCGTTGTCGAGATGCCTGAAATTGAAAACATTGCCAGTTTTCTTTCAGGAATCGGGGATATAAAATACAAGATAATGAGGTACGTTCCTGTTAATGATTTTTCAAGAAGACCGCAAGTTTGGGAAATAGAAAATGCGGTGCGTAAAGCGCGTGAGTATCTTGGAAATGTCTCAAGTTCAATAGAGAACAGGAGCCATCCGGAGGGGCGGGAAATTATACGCTTTTAGTAACCTTTTCGCGTGTTGCCGTTTAAAACAAAATCAAATCCCGTCAAGAACGCCTTTCTTTCCTTTATTCTTCAAATCCCTGATAAGGCGCTGGTTCTCGCGGAGGAAACACGTAGCATCAGCTTCGATTTGCTTTTTGTCGATAAGCCCGCCGTGACCTTCACCCGGACAATCCACAACAGGTTCCAGACTCATTATCGGCTCATCAGAATACGAAACCTCGACAATCTTAAACGGTAACAGGCGGCAGACAAATGGCGCATTCCCGCGTATTGTGCATTCAAGCTTATCACCGAGGAAGAAACATTTCCCTTTCTTCCCGACAATCCTGAATACCTGGTTCGCCTCATCAAACTCAAGGAAATCGTTGTGTGAATATCCAAGCGCCATTATCCTCTTAATATCAGCGGCTGTAAGCTGGATACCTTCGGCGCAGCATTTCGCACCGCATTTTTCATAGTCACATACCCATCTTTCGATATTCTCAAGGATACGAATCATAGCCAGTAATTGGATTTAATCCAATATAACAATACCCATATCTGGCGTGTATATTCTAAAATTTTATAATTATCATGGCATCTCTCCGGGAAATGCGCGCAATCAAATGACAATAGTTTAATATAAATGGGAACCAATGGAACCTCCAATCCTGTAAAAATACAGGAAACACTTTTGGAGATTATAAATAAATGGAACTCCCAGTTGTCAACCTGCCGGATATCCAGGCAAACACGCCAGAAATTCCAATAACACTTACAAGGGTTGGAGTTACGGATGTTAAGAAACTTGTTGAGGTAGCAAGGAAAGATAAACGTCCGATTGTCCTCGTTTCCACATTCGACATTTTCGTGGATTTACCATCCGACCGAAAAGGTGCAAACCTGTCAAGGAATTTTGAAGCCATAGATGAGGTGCTTGAGGAAATGGTAAAAGCACCGGTTTACGAGATAGAAGACTTATGCGGTGAAGTGGCAAAGAGGCTTATTGACAGGCACGAGTACGCACTGCATGCCGAAGTCAGGATGAGAAGCGAGTATATTATTAAACGCGAAACTCCTGTATCAAAAGTAACCTGCCAGGAAGTAGTCAATATTTTCGCAGAAGCCAAAGCCAAACGGGATGAAAAACTTATACTCAGGAAACTCGTTGGCGCTGAGGTTCTCGGGATTACAGCGTGTCCGTGCGCACAGGAAATCATGAGGGACAAGGCAAGAAATGAACTGAAATCCCTTGGGGTGGATGGTAAGGTAATAAGGGAATTCCTGAACCGTGTTCCCATGCCAACCCACAACCAGAGAGGGCGGGGTATCATATCAATAGAGGTTCATGACAGCGATATCGTATCACTTGACGCTATCATCCACATTATAGAGACCTCTTTAAGCTCACAGATGTATGAACTGCTAAAGCGGGGAGATGAGGCAGCGGTTGTCGAGAGGGCGCATAATAACCCGAAGTTCGTGGAAGACTGTGTCCGTAGTATGGCGCAGAAAATCGTGGAGCAATTCCCGGGATTGCCTGATGATTCGATTATAACAATCAAACAGATAAACGAGGAAAGTATCCACAGGCATAATGCGTTTGCTGAGCGCAAATCCACACTTGGGGAATTAAGGCACGAGATAAACAGTATCAGTTAATCTTAAACATAATTTTTATCAAAATCATTGACATGAGCAGGAATGCTGACACGATGATGATAATTAAGGCATAAATCCAGGATTCCTGGAAGGTGAAAACTTCCATCCAGGTAATCTGCTTGATGTCTTCCCAGTCCCTGCGGTGTAATACTTTTTTACCTTCCGGCTGGTATCGTTTGAACTTTTCTGTGTAGCATGGGGGCTTTTTTGAGACATTAACGGATTCAGGGCATTGCTTTGTCCCGCAGTTAAAACGGTAACTGCAATTCAGGTTGTGTGCAGAGTCCGTGTATATTTGTCCCATAACCTTACTGATTTTAACAATACGTCTTATTATAAATATGGTATCCTGTTCCTAAATCTTAAAAGGAACAAGCGTAATGCAGAGCAATCCCAGGACAAACGTCATAACCCCAAGCATCATCCTCCCCTTCCCAAGCGGTATTTCGTCATTAAGCGGTGCCGGGTGTCCTGCCGCGGCAAAGAAAGATAATATAAGTCCCCAGAATACCCAGATGAAACCGTCTTGCCCTTTAAAATACGTCACGTAAAATCCAAGTGATATGAGCATAAACGGCAATACTGTTGATATGCGTGAGGCTTTTTCACCAAGCATTGCACGAAGAATGTGCCCGCCGTCAAGCTGTCCTGCTGGTATGAGGTTAAGGGCTGTGATAAGCATCCCGACCCATCCCGCAAAAGCCACGGGGTGCAGTGCAGCCGACTCGTTCATCGGGATAAAACGGGTTATGAACTCAAACAATGGCGGGATGCCAAGTTCAACCTGGAACCCCCCGTTTACCACAAGAGGAGGCAGCATAAGCCCGATAACCGTAACAATAACCGAAACAATCAGCCCGATTAACGGTCCTGATACGCCAACATCAAAAAGCGCCTTCCTGCTTGGAATGGGTCCGCGGTGCTTGATTACTGCGCCCATTGTTCCTATCATGCTCGGGAAAGGGATAAAATACGGAAGCGATGTATTCATGCCGTGTTTCTTTGCCACGATATAATGCCCTGCCTCATGCGAGCCAAGTACTGTCATGATGGCGATGGTGAAAGGAATTCCTTTTAAAACCTGTGACGGGTTACTGACCGGGTCAACACCGAAAAGCAGGGAACCAACAACCATCGTGGTAAAAACCGTAGCAAGAGCCAGTACCACGTTAATCCACCGTTTCTCCTTCACAGGTTCAAACGGCGACACTATCAGTACATGTTCACCGAGTTCATATTTCAGATCAAGCTGGTAACCCTTTTCAAAAAAAACCCCGGCAGATTGTTGGGCGAAATTCCCGAAATCCTCTTTCGGAATCCCGAAGAAATAAATGGTACTGTCCTGCTGCTGTATATCATAAATTGAAAAAAAAGGAGTTATTTTTTCAGCCAATTCGCTGATAACAGGGTCTTCCAATTTATGTAAAAGAGTGTTCATTTATACTAGTATTCTAAATCCTGCCTAATGAATATAACTATTCCAATAACCAGGAATATTACAGTAGCGATTAACTGGATATTGAACATATCTGCCAAAAGTCCGGGGTGGTTTGCTGCCATTAAATCCATGGTAAAAGGTGAAATATAAGTTATTTTTTCAAGAACCATCAAAAAAAATGTACTGTTATTAGTTAAATTTAATATTAACTCAATTACGGGTATGAAAATCCACAGTGAGGTCAAAGCAGCCATTAATATTACAATTTTCATGCCGAATTTCACAGCTTTTTCCTCGGTACTGCGCACGACAGAAACCAGCATACCTATGGATGTAAAAAGCATGGCTGTACCGATTGCAGTTTTAAATACCACACCGCTCAAATTTGTCTGGAGCGGAAAAAGACCTGTAAAAGCCCAGTTTGTAATGAAATAAAAATATAGAATCATCGGAATAGCAATGATAAATACCGCAATGAACTTGCACAGGTATATCGCAGGTCTTGTCTGCGGACTTGATACTGTTATAAATAATGTCTTTTTTTCTTTTTCCCTCGCTATGATAACGGTTGCTTTTTTCATTATGAACTTGCTTATCATTATCAAGCCAAGTATCATAGGAACGATTATGAAAAACATGACACCTATCTCAGGCGGGAACGCAAGGCTTGGAACATCACCGGAAAGAACGCCTGGAGCGGATGAAATTACAAAAGAGTAGAAGAAAAGTATTATCATACGCATTGCTTCACTGCCGTATTCGAGTGTAATTAATGGTGCTTCAGTATTTGCAGACTGCATATAACTCTCTGCAAAAAGACTATAGGTCGCAATATAAACAAGGACGGCAAACCAGAGGTAAGATGAAACCGAGCCTTTCAGGACTCTTTTAAATTCATATAACAACATGAATAAAAAACCGGTTGAGAACTCGCTAATCTTCATCTAATCCCCTCCTGATTAAAGGTTCCGAATACCTCATCAATTGTTATTTTCATGGATTTAGCTTCCTTTATGTCAGCAGCATTTGCTGCCACGCGTATGATATTTGGTATTTCCGCTTCGGAGTTGAAGTTGATAAACACAGAATCCCCGCTTGCTGTTACTTTCACACTTTCCTTTTCAAGCTCAAATATCAGCTTCTGGATTTGCCTCACGTCATAAAGCTTGAGTTCAAGGGCAATCTTCCCGACTTTTTGCCTGATTGAAGCGAGTTCGTCATTTACAATAGTGGAGCCGTTCCTGAGAACCGTTACACTGTCGCAAATCCCCTCGATGTTATTAAAATCCTTTTCCGTAATCAGGACAGTCTTATTTGTGGATGAAAGTAATTTCTTAAGCGAGCCAAGTGATACCGGATCAAGCCCGGTTGTGAGATCATCGATTAGCAAAACCGGTGGATTATGAACAAGTGCCATTGCAATAGCCACGTTCTTTTTCATGGATTCTGAATAACGGTTTATGCTCTGGTCAGCCACAGATTCAAGCCCCCTCTGCCTTATAATATGGTAAATGATGCTTTTATCCCGTATGCCATGGAGGGATGCAGCCAGGGTAACCAGTTCCCTTGCTGTGGAATCAGGAGGAAAATGAGGGGTTTTTGGAACATAACCAATCAGTTTCCTGATTTCCCACCCCTTTTTGAGGGGAACGCCATTAATTGTAACTGCCCCGGAATCAGGTCTCATGAGGGTTGCCAGTATCCGCAGTACGGTACTTTTTCCTGATGCTTCAGGTCCTATAAGTCCGTGCACCGTTCCTTTTTTCACCTTAAGGTTCAGGTTCCTCAAAGCGTGTATTTTCCCGAATCTCTTATCCAGGTTCTTTATGACAATCATTTATTTGCTTTAATCTCCATCGGGATAAATTTAGTTCCGTAATATATCATACCTTTTTCGCTTTCCTCGCCGAGTTTCCTGAAAGCTGGTTTTACTTTCATGCCTATATGGATGTCATCGTGGTTGCATATTACCTGTGATGTCAGGCGCGGACCTTCTTCCAGTTTTATTATTGCAAGTATATATGGTGTATGCTTGGCATAATCCTTTCCTGCACTGTGGATAATAGTATATGTCACCACTTCCCCTGCTCCCTTGAATTTAAAAGGAACCAGATGACCTGTCCTTCTGCATCCAGGGCATATGTTCCTTGGCGGATAATAGTATTCGCCGCAATTCTCACAGTGTGTACCGATAAGCCTGTAAAGGTTTTTCAATCGTCTCCAGAATCTTGGAACTGTCATTTTTATCTCTCCCTTGAGAAAATATGCACCGTAGCAGTTGCACCTGACCCTCCAACATTATGCGCAAGACCAATTTCTGCCCCGTTTACCTGTCTTTTGCCTGCTTCCCCGCGGAGCTGGAGTGTCATTTCAACCGCCTGCTTTACACCTGTTGCACCTACCGGATGCCCGCAGGCTTTCAGCCCGCCTGACGGGTTAACAGGTATCTTCCCGCCAATCGCTGTCAAACCTGATTCAGCAGCCTTTCCGCCATCGCCTTTCTTTACAAACCCGAGGTCTTCGATGGCACATATCTCTGCAATGGTAAAACAATCATGCACTTCGGCAAAGTCAATGTTTCCCGGTTTTATTTTTGCCATCTTATAGGCTCTCTGTGCAGCTGCAACTGTGGCATCAAGTGTCGTAATATCGTCCCTGTCGTGAAGGGAAAGGGTACTGCTTGCCTGTGCTGACGCTTTTACGTAGATGGGCGTGTCAGTGTACTTGTGTGCCACATCGGCAGGCGCAAGAACAACGGCAGAACCGCCGTCTGATATCGGGGAACAGTCAAAAACATGCAGCGGGTCAGCAACCATTACTGAATTCAGGACGGTTTCTATCGTAATCTCGTTCTGGAACTGTGCTTTCGGGTTCATGGTACCGTTATGGTGGTTCTTGACAGCCACAGACGCAAGCTGTTCCCGCGTTGTTCCGTAACGCTCCATGTGAAGCTTTGCAATCATGGCATAAAGACCGGGGAATGTTGCTCCCATAATACCTTCCCATTCCCTGTCAGCCGCTCCTGCAAGTGCATCAGTTGTTGTTTCCGAGCTGACATCTGTCATTTTTTCAGCACCGCCTGCTATTACAATATCATGGTAACCGGACGCAACCGCAATAATTCCCTGCCTCAGCGCCAGCCCGCCTGAAGCACATGCCGCTTCCACACGCGTGGACGGGATATGAAGGCTTGCAAGCCCTGAATAATCAGCAATCAGCGCACCGAGGTGTTCCTGTTCAATGAACCGCCCGCCGCTCATATTACCGACATACAGTGCGTCTATTTTCTCACCCTGCACGTTGGCATCCTGGATTGCGCTTACTCCTGCTTCCACGAAAAGGTCACGGAATGATTTATCCCATAATTCGCCGAATTCCGTGCATCCGACTCCTATAATTGCTACATCTCTCATGAATTTCACCTGGATTAAAATTTAATTTTTCCTTTATGTTTCGCGTATTCCGCGTAATTTAGATAAATCGGGTTAGCCAGAAGTTGTTCAACACTTGGCGCACCGTTTCGGATATCGTCTATTTTATCAGTTACGTTTATACTGAATGCATCACTGCCGGCCCCTGAACCGAATGATGTTACGAAAATCCTCTCACCTGGTTTTGCTATATCAAGGGTTGCAGCAAGCCCCATCATACATGAGCCTGAATACGTGTTGCCAAGCCGCGGAACAACAAGACCGGGTTTTATCTGTTCCTTCGAGAATCCTAACATTTTCGCAACCCGTGTCGGGAATTTCCCGTTTGGCTGGTGGAAAACGGCATAATCGTAATCAGATGGTTTTGTTCCTATCTTCTCAAGAAGACCATTGGCTGCACAGGTAACGTGCTTGAAGTAAGCAGGCTCTCCGGTAAACCGTCCTCCGTGTTCCGGGTAAGCCATTCCTTCCCGTCTCCAGAAATCTGGCGTATCTGATGTAAACGAATACGTTGATTCAAGCTCTGCCGCCTGGTCATCTTTCCCGATAATATAAGCAACACCGCCTGCCGCAGCCGTGTACTCAAGCGCATCGCCAGGCGCGCCCTGTGCGACATCAGAACCGATTGCCATTCCAAGGTCAATCATTCCCGAACCGACAAGTCCCATACATGCCTGGATTGCGGCAGTTCCGGCTTTACACGCAAACTCAAAATCAGCGGCTGTCAGGTTTGTATTGGTTCCAATTGCTTCTGCTACAACCGTACTGGTGGGCTTTACGGCATAAGGGTGGCTTTCAGAACCGGTATATACCGCTTCGATTCGTTCAGCATCAATACCAGCGCGTTTAATCGCATTATTCGCAGCTTCCACTGCAATGGTAATGGTATCCTCATCCATATCAGGCACGGATTTTTCAAAAACCATGAGCCCTTCAGATATGATTCTTGCATCATCACCCCACACCTTAGCTATTTCTTCAACCTTAATTCTATATCGCGGGATATAAGCTCCATATGATACTATTCCAACACTCATTTTTTACACCTCAGTCTATTAATATTAATGTTAATTAAATGTTAATGTTTCATGTCATGCGATTGCAGTGACAGGATTAGCTCTTTTAAAGGCATGTTAGTTGCAACAAGCGGTATATGTTCAATTTCAGCGATTTTCGTGGCTACACTGTCAACATTTGATGCCAGGATCCCGTGAAGAACCATCAGGGCGGGTTTCAGGTTTGTAACCCTGAGGGCTACCATCGGCGACCTGCCAGTGGAAATTTTTGTAAATACCATAGCCCTGTCAGAACTCCATCCGTACAGTTTCTGGAATTCATTGTGGGATAGCTGGAGTATTGCCTTATAACTATCGACAATGGTGTACCCATACAGCGGTTTTAAATATTCGCTGCCTGGTGTGTGAACCACTTCGCCTTTCACCAGTTCCGTAAATTCTGCTGTTGTAATAGGTGAAAGGTATTCATGAATGTCATAAATGGCATCAGGGCTGAAACCCCCTTGCAGGATGCTCTCATAGGAGCGGATTTTCGCCCCGCCCTTTGCAGAATCCATCCTCAGGATGGCTTCAACAATCTTGCTGACAATAAAAATACCGGGAGATTTCCTCCTTCCGCTTTCGTAGTCACTTATGACAGAAGGCGAAACTTTCAAATTCGCAGCAAGTTCTGACTGGGATATCTCGAAAACAGAGCGCCATTTCTTTAATGTCTCGCCCGGATTATCAGATAAAGTTATTTCCCCTGCCATTTTTTCAGCAAGCCTTGTTCTTATATCCTCGTACGGGAATTTGATATCAAGAGCACGGGGAGGACTTACCTGGGCAGCAGTATTATCATCCATAGTAACGAAACGATAACGATGTATATGCATATAAAATTAACGAATGCCTCATCGTCAAATAACGATGATTATTGATGTAATATAAGAGCGTGTAATAATAGTGTGTATTCAACCGTTTTTTATTTGTGTAATCAGGCTGTGGGACAAAATTATTAAATAACCCCCTTATATAACTAACCTCAGTCCTTCAATACAATCACATAGACTCTTTTTCCAATGTATTTTTTCTGG
>PGYG01000120.1:639-2379 GCA_002839545.1 Candidatus Methanoperedentaceae archaeon HGW-Methanoperedenaceae-1 | reverse complement strand
TGTGGTTTACGGGGATACGGACAGCGTTTTTGTGAATCTTGTTGATGAGGGGATTAGTCTTGAGGAGTCAGAACTTATCGGGAAAAAGATTGCAGGAATTGTGACCTCTTCACTCCAGAAGCCAATGGAACTTGTTTTTGATTCAATAGGGAAACGTGCAATATTTATCGCAAAGAAACGGTATGCTGTCTGGGTTTTTGAGAGGGCAGGAGACGGCTGGAAAGACCAGGTTCGTGTCAAGGGAATGGAAACCGTGCGCCGCGACTGGTGCGGACTGACAACAAGGACAGTGGAACGGGTTCTTGACCTTGTCCTTAAAAAAGGGGACGTGGACGGCGCGGTGGAATATGTCAGGGAAACCATAAACAGCATAAGGTCAATAGACGCAAGGAAGGATGCGGAACTTTTCGATAACCTTATCCTGACGCGGCAGTTCACAAAGAAAATCGAGAGTTACAAGAACAGGCAGCCGCATACGACGGTTGTTGAAAAAATGAGGAAACGCGGGATAGCTGCGAACCTTGGCGACAGGATACCTTTTGTTATCCTTGCAGGAAGCGGTTTGTTCGTGGAAAGGGCGGAAGACCCGGAATACGCAAAAGAAAACAACCTGCCTCTTGATGTTGATTATTATGTAAATAAGCAGATACTTCCGCCGGTTGAGCGCATATTGTCAGAATTCGGCGTGAAAGGGGAAATGTTAAGGTTTATCGGGGAGAAAACAGCCCAGAAAGAAACCGAGCAGCGCTCGTTATTCGAATTTTAGGAGAAAAACACTTTGAAAATATATCCAAGATGTGCGCCCTGTTTATTATCAAGGGTACAGTACGAAGCAGAGCTTTCAACCAGTGATGCCGGTTTGCAGGGAAAAGCCGTTCTTGCAGGTATTGAAGTTCTGCGTGAGCATTTCATCGAAGGTTCCCCTGCAACGCATCTTTCCACGAAAATCCACAGGGAAGCGTACAGGGTACTCGGAGACATTGACCCGTATATTAAAAAGAAACGGCAGGGGAACGAGGCTGCGAAAAAGCTCATGCCGTTTGCAAGGGATTTTGTCGCAAACGGTGACGGCGGCGATTCGTTCAGGCGCGCTGTCCTTATGTCTATTATCGGCAACTCGTTTGATTTCGGTGTGCTCGGGTATGATGCTGACAGCGAGACAGCAGAAGATAAGATGGTACAACAGATACAGCACGGGCTTGATGTTGACGATTCCGACAAAATGAAAAGCCTGCTTGGGGATGTCGTGTACCTTGCTGATAACTGCGGCGAGATATTGTTTGATACGCTGGTGTTTGAGGAGATACGGAAACTTGGCGGGAAAATTACCCTTGTCGTGAGAGGCGCCCCAATCCTGAACGATGTTACGATGGAAGAAGTTGATGAACTGGGAATCGGAAATATGGTTGACCGCGTCCTCACGACAGGTTCCAATGCCATCGGGTTATGCCTGCGTGAAGCTCCGCCTGAGCTTGTTGAGGCGCTCGGGAATGCCACGCTTGTTATCAGTAAAGGCATGGCTAATTATGAAACCATGTCAGAGTACGATTTCAGGCCGCTTGCGTACCTGTTAAAGACAAAATGCGAATCAGTTGCCGAGGATATGGGACTTGAAAAAAATATGAACGTGGCGCGTCTTCTTAAGTAGAGCCGCCACCGGTTTTTAAAACTGTTTCAGAATTCCCCTTTTTTCTTCTTGACATTCATCACGAGTTCGAAAAGCTCCTCTGCATTTTCTCC
>PGYG01000120.1:0-576 GCA_002839545.1 Candidatus Methanoperedentaceae archaeon HGW-Methanoperedenaceae-1 | reverse complement strand
GGTATCAGTCCAACCGGAAGTCCTGTGGCTTTAATGCAGTGCTGGAATCCGACAATCTGTGACATCTCGATAATCGAATACGGGATGGATTTTTCAAGACCAACAGGGATTACAAGGTTAATACCGCGCGCCATAACAGGACCCAGAATCATTCCTGTTGTTCCGCCCACAGGGTTTGCCAGGAGTACGCCTGCAACTCCGTCAGGGTCAAGTGCATTCGCTCCTTTTAGAACCACATCATCTGCTGTCATTTCATCAAGGATTCCATCACCGCTTACTTTTTTCCCGCTGCGCAGGGCAATGGTCGGCAGGCGCTTATCCATGGGTACGGCTTTAGCTGTCCCGTCAATGTAGCCTGCTGCGTACAATGCGTGGTCAATCTTTTTGCCTGTGAGTTCCTCTGCCACGTATGCGTTGGTCGTGCCGAGAGTGATGAGGATAATCCCGTCTTCAAGTGCCTGCTGGATGACAGGGAGTTCTTTTACGCCCATTGCTATGAGCCTTTTCGATTCTGGTGGTGTTAGTGTTATCTGGACATGTTTCATGAGTATCACTTCGTTGAAGGAAAGTTGTATC
>PGYG01000040.1 GCA_002839545.1 Candidatus Methanoperedentaceae archaeon HGW-Methanoperedenaceae-1 | reverse complement strand
TCAATAGACGGTTCATCCCCACGCGGGTGGGGAACTCGCAGTTTGTAGAGTAACCGTTACATCGAACGGCGGTTCATCCCCACGCGGGTGGGGAACTCTCAATACCCTTCGTTTCAGATATATTATTCATCGGTTCATCCCCACGCGGGTGGGGAACTCGAAACTCCAGACGAAACAGAGGACGGTAAAATCGGTTCATCCCCACGCGGGTGGGGAACTCGAGAAAACCGAGCCAAGGAACGCGAAAATTTCAGGTTCATCCCCACGCGGGTGGGGAACTCATGAGCATATACATTTACTGGAAGTGTCTGTTCGGTTCATCCCCACGCGGGTGGGGAACTCCTCACCTGAAAAGGTAATCGTTCCTGAAATTGCGGTTCATCCCCACGCGGGTGGGGAACTCATGATTTATTTTTTCCCTCGTTAGTGGAAAAACGGTTCATCCCCACGCGGGTGGGGAACTCATACGTAGACACAGACCGATTTCTTTTTTTAGCGGTTCATCCCCACGCGGGTGGGGAACTCGTGGGTTTATGGGGTGTGGTGGTTGCTGGTATAGGTTCATCCCCACGCGGGTGGGGAACTCGTGTCATTTTTTCTCACCTACCAGCCCAAGTCCGGTTCATCCCCACGCGGGTGGGGTTCATCCCCACGCGGGTGGGGAACTCTTTCCCTTACTTCTGCCGTGTATGCTGATTGACGGTTCATCCCCACGCGGGTGGGGAACTCGGAGTAAACAGGCTGCCAACCTCAACCGCTTCGGGTTCATCCCCACGCGGGTGGGGAACTCCCAAGAGTATACAACCAGACAAGCGGCATAGCCGGTTCATCCCCACGCGGGTGGGGAACTCCCCATTCGTTGATGAGAGGCGACGGTAACCCACGGTTCATCCCCACGCGGGTGGGGAACTCCCCAAAGCAAATCCCTGTCGCCGGTATTCATTCGGTTCATCCCCACGCGGGTGGGGAACTCTCAATTTGAGTTTCATATGAGGATATTAATCGCGGTTCATCCCCACGCGGGTGGGGAACTCAAGAATTCCACAAGGTTAATCAACAGTTAAGACGGTTCATCCCCACGCGGGTGGGGAACTCATAAGGACTGTTTGGTGAACGAAGCATAACACCGGTTCATCCCCACGCGGGTGGGGAACTCTAATGATTGAGCCATTAAAAGTCTTCCGTTTCCGGTTCATCCCCACGCGGGTGGGGAACTCCTTGACGAAACTCTAATAAAAGAATTCGATAACGGTTCATCCCCACGCGGGTGGGGAACTCGAATAATTCTTCGTTCGTTGTTTACTCCTCACCGGTTCATCCCCACGCGGGTGGGGAACTCCAATATTTCCAGTCGCAGAAGTTCCTATTATACGGTTCATCCCCACGCGGGTGGGGAACTCTATTACAATAGTCAATAACTCGAAAACAAATACGGTTCATCCCCACGCGGGTGGGGAACTCTATCTGAAGCCTATACAGAAGCTCAGGCATCTCGGTTCATCCCCACGCGGGTGGGGAACTCATGAGCTCTTCCGGAAGTTTCCCTGTGTGGACCGGTTCATCCCCACGCGGGTGGGGAACTCTCCACTCGAATCGGGTACAGGTCTGCTGGCGTCGGTTCATCCCCACGCGGGTGGGGAACTCCATTCTTGGTGCTGCTTTATTTGTTCTTTGAACGGTTCATCCCCACGCGGGTGGGGAACTCGTACAGACAAAGACGTAATTGGAAATCAAGAAGCGGTTCATCCCCACGCGGGTGGGGAACTCCGATAATCATTTTCATCAATGGATCAGAAATACGGTTCATCCCCACGCGGGTGGGGAACTCCGGTAATGGAAAAGCTATTGGTTTAAGACCTGCGGTTCATCCCCACGCGGGTGGGGAACTCAAATGTTATATAGATTTCGATTAACGGCGCTGCGGTTCATCCCCACGCGGGTGGGGAACTCGTCCCGAATGCTGTTTGATTTGCGTATGAATGCGGTTCATCCCCACGCGGGTGGGGAACTCATAAGTTATTAGTCGTACAAACATATATATTCAGGTTCATCCCCACGCGGGTGGGGAACTCCTTAATCCCTCAGCCCTGATAGTTTGCGGGATCGGTTCATCCCCACGCGGGTGGGGAACTCTATTTCACTATCTGTCGCCTGTAATATTCCTGCGGTTCATCCCCACGCGGGTGGGGAACTCCGTGCCAAGAACGGGCTCAGCCGTTTTTGTTTCGGTTCATCCCCACGCGGGTGGGGAACTCGAAGGCTTTCCCCGCGTGCGAGATGTTTGAGCTGGTTCATCCCCACGCGGGTGGGGAACTCTCTGAGAGATTCGAGTATCACAACGTTTGCCTCGGTTCATCCCCACGCGGGTGGGGAACTCTTTTCCAGGTGGCGGCGGAGCACTCCATTTCACGGTTCATCCCCACGCGGGTGGGGAACTCGTTTGGGTCAATGCGGAAATCCTCTATACTCTCGGTTCATCCCCACGCGGGTGGGGAACTCATTTGGGATTGGTCTTCATTCGTGCGCTCATTCGGTTCATCCCCACGCGGGTGGGGAACTCCCACACATTATCAATCGCATTAATATGTACAACGGTTCATCCCCACGCGGGTGGGGAACTCACGGACAGAACCACACTGCACAATAATGTCATCGGTTCATCCCCACGCGGGTGGGGAACTCCGTATCCTCAACTGCACGTGGTTTCAATTGGTCGGTTCATCCCCACGCGGGTGGGGAACTCTTCCTGTGCCTGCTTCGTGTATAATAATTACACGGTTCATCCCCACGCGGGTGGGGAACTCTCTTTGATTTTTATACTATTAAAGAGGAAGTCTACAGCCGTTATCTGCCACACAGATTAAATAAGTTGTTGATGTTCGGGTTTTGTTCATCAAGTTATCACCATTAATTAATACAAGATACACATTAACTTTAAAATATATCAGCCATTCGGCAAAAACGATACCAATTTAATCCCATCCATGTCCACTGGCATGCGCCTGTTATCACCAAGAGTCACAAAATCATAACCAGCTTCATTTTGCGCCCTCCACACCATAACCGCATTTCCCTCACCCAACCCCTTTTTCACATTATCCCATATCATCTCCCTCACCTTCAAAGAAAAATCGCCAACATATAAACCCGCACGTATTTCCAGCATCCATATAGCTAATCTCCCGCGAAGACTTGGCGGCGCATTTTCAGTTACGATGACCAGCATCACCAATCGCCTCTTCGTTTGGAATCGCAGGCTGCAAAGCATCAGGCGCCGCTTTCGGAAGGGAAATACCTCCAGCCGCCAGAATCTCCTCAATAGTAGGAATTATATTCCGAAGCAGTTTAGTTTCCCTGAAAGAGTCCCTGCATGCCCTGCGCACCATACCTTCAGGATCTTTTGGATGTTGAGCTGCAATACTAAAAGCTACCGGCACAACGGTCTCAAATTTAAACAGGTCAGCAATATCATAAACAAACGAAAGCGGCTTTCCGGTATGCACAAATCCAATAGCAGGCGCATATCCAGCCGCCAGTATACCCGCTTCCGTGACACCATACAAGCAGGAAGTGGCAGAACTAAGGCAGCGGTTTGCTATATCTCCGCTTCCCCACTCTTTGCTGTCATATCTCCGTCCCTTCCATTCAATCCCGTAACGTTTAGCCATCAACTCATACATCTTCTTCACCCGCGCCCCTTCCATACCGCGCAACTGCTCTACGTTACTGCCTGAGGGAATATCATCATCAAACCTGAATTCATACATCTTGCGAACCACTTTGAGCCGCAATTCCTCATCAAGCGCCAGTTTCGCCTGGTACAAAAGACGGTCTGAGCGTGCGCCTCCTGGCTGTCCTGCTGAATACAGGCGCACCCCGG
Source organism: Candidatus Methanoperedentaceae archaeon HGW-Methanoperedenaceae-1 (assembly GCA_002839545.1). Classification (GTDB taxonomy): domain Archaea; phylum Halobacteriota; class Methanosarcinia; order Methanosarcinales; family Methanoperedenaceae; genus Methanoperedens_A. Next base: position 8,270 of record PGYG01000040.1, on the reverse strand, counting down.
CTTCACCGACCCAGATAAGTAAACATCCTACCCTTGCAGCCAGAGCAGCAGCAGCATGGGATACACGGGAGCCGGGCTCAAGCATAAGGCAAGCCACACTTCCTATGGGAATATGGGTGCGCACTCCGTTTTTGTCCACCAGTACGAATGCTCCGTCAAGGACGTCAAGTTCTCCTTTTTCTAAAAATAAGAGGGAGATGCGTTCTTTGATGGCTATGGGTTTGAGTTTAGGGAGCGGTTTATCCCCACGCGGCTGGGAAACTCCTGGAAGCATTGATTCACGTCCCCAATAGACGGCGCACCATCATTAAACCGCATCCAAACCCCTTTGCTGGACCAATACCACCATACAGCGCCTCCCTAAAACGCAGAGGGTCAGTAACAGTCAATAACCCGGTAAAATCAATAGTACTGATATTAACCTGATGTTTTCCCTTGGCCTTATAGAACCGCTCCTGTCGATAACCATCTGCTCTAACCTCATTCCCCTCCACCATAAATCCATACTGTTCCCCTTTTCGTGCCAGCCATTCAAAACCTTGCTCCTGGACAATCTCTGCTTCCAAAGGCCAGTCCTCTCTTGGAACACCGTCCTGCTTTAATTGATTCTTGGCATTCATGACTACATCATGTCGATGCTGTTTTTTCTCATCATCCCTCTTTGTGCGGATTGGATTGGCACACAGTGAAAATGATAGCCTCTGGTCAACATGCAAAATAGGTTCGTAACGCTTGGGTTCAATCTGCCATACCCCATCCATATCTTCAGGGATGCGCTCAGCCACACAATAAAACGTTGGTAAATTCTGTGATATCTCATGGCGATACAAAAAATCCCTGCTTCTCTCCGGGTCATCTGCAAACAACGACCAGAGCAAACGATGAATCTGGTAGGTATTACCTAAACTTTTCCAGAAATCCTTATTTTCAGATGCATCTGGTTGCAACCTGATTCTACTCATATACATCAATCATCCCTCCCGCCTGGCTGTACAACAGCAAAATGTTCCATTCTATCCGCAAATTGCCATCTCTTGCGACTCAGCGGATCATCCCGCCGTGTTATTGTATGCATCGCTGGAACACCAGCATCTTGAGTTCCTTCCCAGTACAACCTCATACTATCATCTTTTTTCAGATTGCCAAGGAGATTATCTGGATCCATCGCGCCAAACACATCCTGTATATTCGCACCACTGACTACTTTTGCAGCAACAGGCATAGCCAGAGGACAGGATTTACGCCCAAGATATAGAACAAATTCCGGCTCCTTCAGTTTTTGTGCCAGAGTTTCAAGGGAATATGGAACTTCATCCGTCTTACTCCACAAACACACAGTGTACACTGCATCGCAATAATAATCCCTTGTAGAAAGAATCGTTTTCAGATCACTTTTCGAAACCGCCAGTTCATCCTTTCGTGTGGCAAAATGCTTCAAATTCCTGCCTGTACCAGATGGGGGAACCTGCGAAGTATGATAATCCCGCAGCATTGTACCAGATGCATCCACCCGCACAGCAAAATCATATGATTCTGCAATTGCCCTGAGTTTCACGTCTTCGTCCCTGCGAATCCCGATAGCTGCCGCCAATAATCCCATGACAGCCGATTTTGAAGGATGGTCGAATGTGGGACGATATGTCCCAACTGCAACATCACCCCAGGAAGCCATAGGACCATAAAGACGAAAAACCAGATATTTCGTCATATTATCGCTCCTATGCTTTTACAAAATCAAGAACCTTGGATAATGTGCCTTCGCCTGTATGCGCATTCATTTCGCAATTAGATTCGCTGCATTTCCCATAGACACTTTCCATCTTTTCATTTGTAGCCTTCAAAGCCGATATGGATTCATCCAGCAAATCCTTTCCATTCAATGCCTTAAGGAATGCAACAGACAATGAGCGCGGCTGTTGAGTGCCTTTTTCTGCCAGAATATATGATGCATAAGCGCGGGATGCAAAACTGTTCTGTTTGCCAGTTGGTGCAACTTTTGCAGCAGCTTCCACTAAAGCCTGCAATGCTTTATTACCGAGTTCCTGATCTCCCCCAAGATTTTGTTCAAGAAGTGTATGGTTAATGCAGACATAATTATAGAAAAGACCTGACGCAAATTCTGTTTCTCCTATATGTCCTGCTCCTGCATTCTCTTCATTCTTGTTTAGGTCATCCACAGCAGTGAAATAATCATCCTCAACAGCTACTTTGTGCACTGTGATTGCATGGGACACCTGAACAGCAGCTTCAATATTGTTTTTTGGAGCGTTTGCGAGCATACGCCCGAACATGGCAATATCAACAGAAGTGAGGTCTTCGCGCAATAATTTGGATAGCTCATCTTTATTTGGTTCACGTCTTTCGTTTGAGATGACGTTTATCAAATCATGAATTGCCGATATCTCATTATTGGAATAAAAAACCAGTTGTTCACCTTTCAGCGTCTCTTTATCGACATTACTGCTTTTTTTCTTGGATTTTTTCCCTTTATCTTCATTATCTTCCTTCCCAGTTTCTTCTATTTTAGAATCTTTTTTTGCGGTTTTATCTACAAATACAGCAGCAATCTTCCATGCCCATAGTTTTGCCTCTTTTTCAGGGATTATAGTCTGTGCTTGTGATATTGTTTGTCCTGACAAAAGATTCTCAAGGCTCATTCCACTAATGAGTGCATCTTTGATCTTTACACCCATCTCTTTTGTACGAATGCCAATATGCCCTGCCAGAGCTTCCTCAAATAGCTCTGACTCTCTCCATGCCCTCTTCAGACTCTGAGATGATACCCGAAGCCTCTGGGTTCCACCCATTACAGCAGTTTTTGGTCTCCCAAGGTCGTCTCTGTTCAGATTCGATGGCGGGTACGATGCTAAGATATGCAGTTGTATAAATTCGCTCATTTTGTTATTCTCCTTGATATTATTTTATTTATTTGTTAATTAATTTATGATTCAGTTGGCGCTTTATCATAATATGCAAAAGCCCAATCCTTTCTTGTAAATTCATTATTCCACCAGTAGATGCTGTTTGCAAGTACCGGAATATTCACACTTCCGTCAAGCATGTGTAGTATGCGTATCAATGGTTCGAATAGTTCGGTGTTATCCTGTACCTTCAATATACGCCGAAAACGTAATCCACTGACACAAGCAGTAGTGCTTCCCGACTTGGGTGCAGCCATCTGTGCTGCAACATGCACATGCTCGTTATTGCTCCTTACATGAGACAATATGCCAGCTATCAATGCCAGCGATTCCTGATTCACATAGCCAAACTGCTTGAATTTCATTCTGAGCCTGTGAAATGCCGGATTAAATGCAACTTCTGTGGGGTTATGGCAGCGTCTCAATGCAGCCCTGTCCCCGCGGGAATCATCCAGTCCTTTCCACCATTCCAACAATGCATCACGCGCATCTTGATTAGATACGAATGATAGACTTTTACTTTGTTCCATATTTAGTTTACCTCACTTTTAATTTTATTCTGATTTATAATTTTATAAATTTATTTATCTTTATTAGCTCCTGGTTTATCAGGCAAATCCAAGATTTTGATTATTTGTTTGTTGTTTTTTTGATTGTACATACGTAATTTTCGATGGGCTAAAGCAATACGTTTTGGGTCGGCAACATCTATCTGGTTGGATTGTGAATACTCATCAAATAATTGTTCCCCGGTTCGGAATAATGTATTGAGCCATTGGAGTTTTATGCCAATAACAGCGTCACCACCATCCGAAATTGCAATCCGCAGTTTTTCCAGTGTAGCATAAAACTCAGGTTCAGTATTATTCCAGAATTTACTATCAATGAAAGAAAAATTACCTTTTATGTCTCCAGGTCGCCGGAACATGGCTTCTTTCACATATTTTTTAACATTATCTGCTACAAGTTCTGAAGTTTTTATCAATTGCTCAATTACAGATTCATAATTCTCACGAATACTCTCATCGACATTAATCAGAGGCATTTTTCCTTCATACCAACATCGCGCTTTCATATTATCAAAATCATATCCGAATGCCCACAATTGCAGTGATTTTTTATTTTCAAGCTCCTTATGTCGCCCTCTGAAGGTAGGCACTACCGTAGCCGGTTCGTTTCGATTCACATTGTCATTTTGCACCAATCCCAGCCAATGGCGAAAACTTATCCCACCCGGATTTCCATGCCTGGGAATAAGCACATTTTCTTTAGTTGTGCTATGTGGTGTAAGTGTGTGGCGCCAGCCACCTTCATAATTAGTGCCATAGTTCTTTGCAGAATAACTTGAAACCAGATTGTTTGAATCACAGCCACATACATCGCAATTACCAGTCCCACCCGATTCAAAATCAAGGACAATTCTTCGAGGCATCCCCCAGAACATTTGTGCAGGATGTGCATCTTCAGGTGTGGTTAATTCATCCTTTTCACTGGTGCGGGTCTGACCCATCCAGGGGAAAATAGCATCATCATCAATCAATGAAGAATTTCCGCAATTCTCAAGAAAATCAGACTCATTTAGCACATTAAACCATATAGTCTGCCAGAGTATGTCTCCCGTTACTATAGTCGTCAGTGGACCACCCCCTCTTAGAGAGGTTCGATACCCTTTACCACCACTTGGTGCATTAGTCTGCAATGTAAACAGTGCCATAGCACTACAGGCTAAACACATTCTTTTTACAGAATCACGTTTAATAAAATGATCTGCATTATCTTTGATTGTTTCATCACCCGGAATCTCCACAAGCAGTTTATCAATCTCATTGCTTTTCCATTCACCAGGTTCAAAATCCTGCATAAATCGCGGAACATCACCATCCAGATTAAACGCATGAGACACCTTTTCAAAAACAGTCTTCAGTAAATCACTCCCTGGTGGCTCAGCAAATCCAGCCCTCCAGCTATTATCTCTTTTCGGAGCCATGGTTGTCTGCACCAGACCGATTAAGAACTGAATCAGCGCCCCGTTAAAATCCGGGCGGTTGGCATCAAGACGCACAATAGGATTTGAGCCAATCTCATCAGTAACCTGCCACGGAGCAATAATTTCTCGTTTCCCATCCGCTCTTCGCACTGGAATCCATTTTTCATTTATCAAATTATATACCACTGTTTTAACACCTCTTAATTTTCTTGAATTGTACTAAGTCCAGCAATAGAATCATAAATAACCTGAATACGTTCCCCATGTCCATTTATCGCAGACCCATGCCATTTATCCCCGTCTGCTTTGGATAATGGTATTATCACAGCCCATTTACCCTTATCTGGCATCGAATTCATTGCTTTTTCAAGCCCTGCCTTCAATGCTCCATCATATTTTACCATATCCTTAATTTTTCTCTGGCTTATGCTCACCTGACTGAGCTCCCATACATACTTTTCATCTGGCATCCAGGGAAGTACTATCTTCCCATCCCATCTTGCAAGCCGCACATTCGTGGTTAGCTCCCCAAGACGTGTTGGGGTTCTGGTATCATCCAGCCACTGACCAACAGTAGCTCCATATCCTTTTGTTGGTAGCAGGCGATTGAGTTTGGCTATCGAAATTGCAGCCATATCATCACCTTTTGCCTTATCATCCCTATTTCTTAGCGCATCTGGCACATCATTTCTGGTATTACTTCCAAAAACACCCTCAATGAAATTGCGGGCATCATCAGGCATAACAAGCTCTCCATGCTTTGAAAGTAAACTGGCTGTAAGCCATAGTTGACCATGACTTGGATACACATACGCTGCCTTTGGAAACACATCCTTGTACCAGTTTTCTGTGGGAGCATCTGTCAAACATGGCGCAAATATTCCCAATATCGCAGTTCCAGAGCGCTCATTGCGTGTATGCCTGTGAAGCCGCCCGGCTCGCTGAATTATTAAATCCATCGGTGCAAGGTCGCTTACCATATAATCAAAATCAAGGTCGAGAGATTGTTCCACTACTTGGGTAGCTACAAGTATCTTACCTCTTCGGATGTCATTACCACCTTTTTTGCCAAAGGTATCCAGTACTTTTTTCTCAATCCTCTGACGATCGCCCATAGCAAAGCGTGCATGGAAAAGAAGAATATTTTCAGAACCCAGTTTACTGGAAAGGGTATTGTATGCATCCACCGCATCATCCACAGTATTGCGAATCCAGCAGGCACAGCCACCATTTTTAGCGGTATTCACCAGAGACGATTCCACAGCAGAAATATCATCAAAGAACTTCACAGCAACCTTACGCTGAGTACCTTCACGAATATGAAGTGGGGTTTGCGAAATGCAATTCCCAGTGCTGTGAGTAACAAGAGGATATGAATTTTCATTTAATTTGTGCTGCTTACCATCCAGCCCCTGGGAAAAACTATTAACCAATTCCTGACGCTGTTTTATAGGAAGTGTTGCAGAAAGCAGAATCGCACTCCCGCCCAATGCAGCATGAAATCGTAGTAATGTGCACAACAGCGTGTGCATATAGGGGTCATAAGCATGCACTTCGTCAACAATCAGCACATTTCTGGATAGACCCAAAAGGCGCAACGATTGGTGTTTTGAGGGGAGCACAGCCATCAATCCCTGGTCAATGGTTCCAACCCCTACATCTGCCAGTAGCGCCTTCTTGCGATTATCTGCAAGCCATTCACTGCATTGTGCAGAAGCCGCTTCTTCATCTCTGGCATAAACCCCATCACCACTGGAATGCTCCAGACCTATGGAATGGCGGAACTTATCAGACAGATGGCGTGCGCTGTGTGCAAGCACAAGGGACGGTGTAGCCTCTGCTGCAAACATCAATCCGTATGCTTCAACCAACCGCTCATACATTGCGTTAGCTGTAGCCATTGTTGGCAAAGCCACAAAAATTCCTTCGCCAAGACCTCGATTCATCAAACGATGCGCTAATGTCAAAGCTGCTTCTGTTTTACCGCTTCCCGTAACTTCTTCCAGTATGAATAATTGTGCACCATCTGCGAGTTCACATGTAGATACATGGGACTGCAAAGGACTTGGATAATCTATTTTTGGGAACAATGCGCCCATACCTGTTTCAGATGATATGCCGGACGGTAATACGCCAGCCGTCTTGATTGCATCTTCGGCTTTTGGTAATGCAATATTATTCCAGTAATCTTCAAGAGACATAGGTTTTGAATTAAGTGGGAAATACTCACTATTTGACCCAATCCAGTCACTCAATATCGCCAGACCAGCAAGTAACCAGGATGAGCGCTTGAATGAATCTTCCATATCTTTATCGTAACTAATCAGCAACTGGTTTGCTTGGTCTGGAATTAGTAATTCAGCAACTTCATTTACAAAGGATTGTGCCATGGCAATATTTTCATCCGTAAAAAGATTCTGTACACGTATCGTCATGCCATTGTCATCAAGAAGTGGCGGTTTGCCATGATGCCCTGTTACTGCCTGAACCCACGATTTCAAGATGTCGTGCCAATCAATTTTTTCAATACCTGCACCTTGTTCCAGATGAAGCAAGTTATCTTCCCACAGTGGAGACCACACACTATCCCATAAATGATACCCCATAGTGTCATGGCGTACATTATATGGTTTGTTATATGTGCACCCCCGCAAATGTTCGAATATATCAGGTCTAAGATTCTGAAATCGATCTGAAAATTTGCCAATATCGTGGATTGCGAGATAAAATGTAATTAGATTGGTTGTAACTTCATCACTCAGAGTGGTAATGTCAGTAAACCGCTTCAGAAGATGCTTATCTTTTTGCAACAATACCTGCCCAACTGCTGCAACATCCAGGCAATGATACACCAATAAGTGATAAGAAGATGCATCCTGGCTGTCAGGCTTATTTGCCTTGCCCCAATTTTGATACATCTCATTATCAGATGAATAAGCCACCATTTACCACCTTTTTATTGTAGTTGTTTCAATCAAGAAATTCTACCACCGCTCAATTATTAATATTTAGTTTATACCAGATCAAGATAAACCGTTTCATTTATAATTCTATTACTCTTTTCAATACTAAACATATACTAACATACATTTTATATATACTTTTCTACCTAACCACAATTAACTCTACAATAACACCTGCACAAAACATATATTACACTAACACAATAACATTACCAGATGACTTTTCCCCACAATCTTCACCCCAGACCAAACCTGACATCGTGCAGGAAAACTCATAGAACAGGCGGTTGAAAAATGAACAAAAAGACCACCACCTCAGAACTCACCCCATCAAAAAGTGAAATACTCCTCTACACAACCCGGGACGGGAAAAAGCGCATTGAAGTCCGCCTGGAAAAT
>PGYG01000119.1 GCA_002839545.1 Candidatus Methanoperedentaceae archaeon HGW-Methanoperedenaceae-1 | reverse complement strand
ACAGCGCCTGAAAAAACCAGCCCGGTTAAAAAATCGGAAACCTTTGTGTTATCCACGGTAAGGGCACCGAATCCCTTGTGGATACTTTTCCCGAATGCTGCGACTGTTACCATGGCTTGTTTTGCTGAGGTTTCGGCAGCCACAAGCACGTACGGCAGGAAAAAGTAAGCGCTGTCTATAATTGAATAAAGTGTTGAGAACAGCCCGATAACCGCAAGTATGCAGAATAACAAACCCCCTGTTCCAAGCGAAGTGTCGCGCATGGCAGAAACTTTCTTTTCCCGTGTTCCGTGTGCTGCAATGCCGTCCCCGAAATCAGCAAGCCCGTCAATGTGGTTGAAACCTGTTAGATAGTAGATGGCTGCAATGATTATGAAGGAAACGATTAACGGAGGGAATGCTAACGATGACACATAGCCGACTGCGCCGATAATTACGCCGAGGAGTGCGCCGACTACCGGGAAAAAATAGATGTGCTTCATCAGGTTCTCGATGCCTTCCATAGTTATCCCCACAGGTATTGTCGTGAGAAAACCGAAACCTGACCGGAAGGCAGAGAGAAACTTTTTCATCCTGCAAAACCTTTTGAGACTTTCCTTGGGAATCTTTTTGCAAGCCCTGGTGTTCCATCTTTATTATCTGGTATTTCTATTTTCCCGCCATCGTTTTTTCCTCTTGAGTACATGTTTGCTGATACGCCTCCAATGAGTCCTGCTATAACATCGTCCATGAAAGGTCCAAGTGTTGAGAGGATTCCGGGTTTCATTTTATCGAACCTGACAAACTCGAATATACCCTTGTCGCCGCTTATGTATTTGGCAATGCTCATGCCGATAACCTCATCGACTATAAGAAATGTAAGGTCTTTTTTGAAGGTTTCCTTGTTCATTCCGGGAAGGTTTCCCCTGTCGCCTTCTTTTTCAAGGAGGATTCCTGCATAGATTAAGATGCAGAGGTTTGGGTCTGATACCGCAAGTTTCAATTCCCTGTGGAAGACGCGCTTTGCAATGTCCCTGTTCTCGACACCCGGATGCGGAACATAGAGTTCCATAGCCGCGGATAAAAGGTCGGCTTCTGATATGCCTTCTTCTTCAAGGACTTGCATTATGTCGCGGGTCTTTTCAGCCTTGACCTTTTCCGGCTGGTTTTTTTTCTTTTTTTCCTCTTTTATGTCGGATAGTTTCATTGTTGCTCCTCTTAGACCTGAAGTTATGGTGGTTTCCCTATATAGTGTATTTGTGTTATGAACCTGAGTGTTTTTTCTATTGGTAAAATCTGAATTGTATTTATAGTATTTGAAAAAGGGAGTTTATAGAATAGTATCGGATAGGTTTAAATTTCACCGATACCGATATATACAATTGCGTCAAATATCGGATAGGTAGAATTATGCCAAATACCGATACGCCATTAATTAAGGAAAAAATCCTTTCACGGATTAATGAAAAAATCAGGATGCTGGATTCAAAACGTCCTCTTCCAGCCGATGCTGTGAAAAAACTAAATGAAGAATTCCGGCTTTACCATACCTATAATTCAAATGCCATTGAAGGAAACACGCTTACACTTCCTGAAACAAAGCTTGTTCTTGAAGAGGGCACAACAATCGGTGGAAAATCAGTAAGGGAACACCTTGAGGCTACAAATAACGCAAAGGCATTTGACTTGCTGGAAGGTATTGCCAGCAGCAAAAAAGCAATTGACCATGTTGTTATCCAGCAGATTCATGAGGTTGTTACTGCTGGTATTCTTGAAGAGGCGGGACGGTACCGCACTAAGAACGTGAGAATTACAGGCGCAG
>PGYG01000118.1 GCA_002839545.1 Candidatus Methanoperedentaceae archaeon HGW-Methanoperedenaceae-1 | reverse complement strand
GAATATTCCGGGAATTATCGGGATGGGAAAAGCCGCAGAACTTGCTAAAAATGAGATGGGAAAAGAAAGCGAGAGGCTTTCTGTACTTCGCGATAAATTGATAGACCGCATCCTGGAAATGGATTATACATATCTTACAGGGCACAGGACAAAAAGACTTCCGAACATTGCAAGTTTCAGGTTTAGTTTTATTGAAGGGGAAAGCATCATTCTCGGACTTAACGCCCGCGGTATTACTGCAAGTACGGGTTCTGCGTGCTCATCAAAAACGCTTGAGCCGTCACATGCACTTATGGCTCTGGGTCTTAAACAGGAGGAAGCCCACGGTTCCCTTCTTCTTACACTCGGGAAATACAATACCGAAGAAGACGCGGATTATGTTATTGAATCCTTACCTGAAACTGTGGACAGGTTAAGGTTGTTGTCTCCACTGTATCCGGGAACGTAAGGGAAATCAGTACAAACAGGTGCGAAAATACATTCATTTGACTGCGCAAACCTTTTTAGCTCCAGTGACCATTTATTAATTACAGGGGTTCGGATACTGGAGGAAGCCCTGTATGAATACTGTAATACTATATGAATATTCAATAAAATTGAGAGGTGTTTAAAATGGATGATATTGAAAGCGAAATATACGAGTGGGCGAAAGAATACGCAGAAGAAAACGGTTTGAACCTGAATCCTGATTACGACATAGTCGTGCTTGCAATCAAAGGACTTTCGCAGAATAAAAGGAAGTACGGTGTCAGGTACTGCGGCTGCCGGCAGGTAACAGGTGACCAGAAAAAGGACAAGGAAATTATCTGTCCCTGCGTAAACCGCACCCTTGATATAAGGACAAAAGGAACGTGTAAATGCGGACTTTTCGTTAAATAGGATGATACAGGATATCAAAAAACGGGACGGCAGGACGGTACGATTTGATAAGTCAAAGATAGCAAATGCTGTATCCAGGGCATTTCTTGCAACAGGAACTGAAAACGAAAAGCCGGAAGATATTGCTATGCAGGTTACGGAACTCGTTGAAAAAAGAATCCCCGGAATTCCCCATGTGGAAGATGTGCAGGATATAGTTGAGGAAGTTTTAATCAAAAATGGTTTTACTGCTGCTGCAAAGGCGTATATCCTTTACAGGGAAAAACGAAGCAGGATAAGGAAAGCTAAGGGGTTTTTCGGCGTAACTGACGAGTTGAAGTTAAGCGTTAATGCAGTGTGCGTTCTTGAGAGGCGCTACCTGTTAAAAGACGAGGCAGGGAAGGTAATTGAAACTCCGGCAGGCATGTTCAGGCGTATCGCAAAAGCAGTGGCTCTTGACCCTGAACATGAAGTGGAATTCTATGATATTATGGCAAACCTTGAATTCCTGCCAAATACACCCACGATTATGAACGCAGGCACTGAACTCGGGCAGTTGTCTGCGTGTTTTGTTATACCTGTTGAAGATTCGCTAAAGAGCATTTTCGATGCGCTCAGGGATATGGCGCTTATCCAGCAGTCAGGCGGAGGAACCGGTTTTTCTTTCTCGCGCCTGCGCCCGTTGGGAGATACAGTCAAGTCCACAAAAGGCGTGGCTTCCGGTCCTGTTTCGTTTATGCGGGTATTTGATGTTACTACAAATGTGATAAAGCAGGGCGGGAAGCGGCGCGGCGCCAACATGGGGGTTCTCAGGTCTGACCATCCTGATATAATCGAGTTCATCACGTCAAAATCAAAAGATGGGATGTTCTCGAATTTCAATATTTCAGTAGCTGTTGATGATAAGTTCATGGAAGCTGTGAAAAAAGATTGGGAATACGAACTAATAAATCCGCGAAAC
>PGYG01000117.1 GCA_002839545.1 Candidatus Methanoperedentaceae archaeon HGW-Methanoperedenaceae-1 | reverse complement strand
AATAGCTTTTTATATTAAATATTCAATTGAAAGAATACTATTTCCTTCAATAAGCCCTGCTTTTATGGCGTCTGCCTGCGGAGGGTAAAGTGCGGTTATGCCTGAATTGATGTAAAATTCTTTGACGGTTTCAGGAAGGTCAAGGTCAGGAATGTTCATATTCGTGCGTTACTTTTTCATTACTCCCCGCATCATCTTAATAGAGCAAAGCTCCCCGCACATACTGCATGTTTCCTCGTTCTTGCTTCGTGCATGGATTGCGCAGGCTTTCTCGCTGTCAATGGCAAGGCTGAGCTGTTTGTTCCAGTCAAGGTCACGGCGTGCCAGCGCCATCTCACGGTCAGCAGCGCGCGCTTTTTCCCGCACGCCTTCTTTTGTCAGGTCAGCGGCATGGGCTGCAATCCTTGTAACAATCGCGCCTTCCCTAATATCATCAATATCAGGAAGCGCCAGGTGTTCTGCGGGTGTTGTCATGCACAGGAAATCCGCACCGTGCATACCGGCAACAGCCCCGCCCATGGCTGCTGTGATATGGTCGTACCCCGGCGCAATGTCAGTAACAAGAGGTCCGAGAAGGTAAACCGGCGCATCACCTGTCAGGTGTTTCATAGCAGACACGGAAAGCCCGATTTCGTCAATGGCAACATGTCCCGGTCCTTCAACAAATGTCTGGATTCCCTGCTCACGGGCTTTTTTAACAAGTTCGCCGAGGATTATGAATTCCTCGAATTTTGCCCTGTCAGAGGCATCGTTGATACAGCCAGGGCGCATGCCGTCACCAAGGCTTACCGTCATATCATACTCACGGGCAATTTCAAGCAAATAATCGTACTCTGTATAAAATGGATTATCCTCATTATTATGGTTCATCCACGCAATCGTGAACGCGCCTCCGCGGCTCACGACATCAAGAATCCTGTCGCTTCCTTTCAGGCGCTCAAACGATTGGAGGGTAACCCCTGCATGGATTGTTACAAAATCTATACCGTCCTGTGCATGTTTTCGCACAGCGTTGAACATATCATCAGATGTCATGTTCTCGATACCGTTTCCTGCTGCCTGGTAAATCGGAACAGAGCCCACAGGGATGCTGACTGCATCCATGATGCGCCGCCTGACAAGGTCAAGGTCGCCGCCTGTTGATAAGTCCATTACGGTATCTGCGCCGTATTTCTCGGCTGTCAGGGCTTTTTCAACTTCTGCATCTATATCAACATAATCCCGCGATGTGCCAACGTTTGCGTTGACTTTGGTGCGCATCAGTTTCCCGATTCCCACAGATTCTTTGGTGCTGTTTATGTTTTTCGGGATAACGGTAAATCCTTTTGCAATGTATTTCCTGATATTTTCTGCATCCACTCCTTCTTTTTTTGCCACATGCCGCATTTCTTTTGTTACAAGACCGGAATGTGCTTTTTCCATTAATGTTGTCATTTTTTCCTCGAACCGAACAGCTTGCTGTAGAGACTCTTACTGTCCTTTTTAGTTTTCTTTTGGTTCTTTCTGCCCTTTATGCCCTTTCTGCTTATTTTTCGTCTCAAGCAGCTCTTTTTTGCGCTCCTTTTCCTCTATTTCTTCCTTGTTTTCCAGAGGTTCAATCTTTTCCTTTTTAGCGGCTTTTTTTATTTCTTCAGGCTTTATTTTCAGTAAGGAGCCGATGCCGCGCATGCCTGTTACCGTCTTCTTTCTTTCAGCAGGCGGGTCTCTTATTTTCTCGATAAACGAAGTCTGGACAACAGGAACGCTGGCTCCGCCGTGTTTGCTTTTCCGTGTTCTTATAATCACGTGGATAGGACGCTCGATGTAATTGCTGACTATCATTGCAACACCAGGCGAGAGGCGCTTTATATCCTCTTCCACATTGGAACTCATGTTCTCAAGACCTTTGCTTATGGCTTTTAAGTCGTTGGGATTCGTGACCTTCATTATAATCTGGGTGCTGCACTGGGAGAGGATGTTCTTATCCACACGGGCAGGACGCTGTGATACGACCATGAGTCCGAGACCGAATTTCCTGCCTTCCGAGGCAATTGTACGGAGGATATCGGTGCTGACTGTCTTGTCAAATCCCTTTTCGGGACAATAATTATGCGCTTCCTCGATGACAAGCATGCACGGCGGCACTTCATTGAGCTTTCGCGCCTCGAAAAGTTCACTGCCAAGCTTGGCTACAATCATCTGCTGGAGGTCAGGGTTTACGCCTTTCATGTCGATTATTGAGGCGTGTCCTTCCCTTACGAGGTCATAGACTGTCGTTGCATTGTCTGAGAGTATGCCTGTTTCGTTCAGTGATTCAAGCATGTTGATGACGTTCCATTTTACCTTGCTCTTATCCTGCCCGACCTCGTAAATAATATCGTCAATTGTGTAAGTGTCGCGTTCCTCTTTCAGTTTGGAGATGGCTTCAAAGAGTATCCCGCTCTGGTTCTGCGCCCTTTCATCAGGGAATAACTGCCTGAGGTCTTTTGTGCTCAGGTTTATGCCGTTTAGCCTGAATAATTTGTCAGCGCCCGGATTGAGGGTTTTGTTTGCAGGCGTGTACACGGTAACCTTGTCTGCGTAACCTCTTGGTTCTATGCCGAATCTCTGCAATGCTTCGGGTTTGTCATCATTCGGGTATTTGAGGGTGGCGTATTCGCCATGGGGGTCGATTATGAGAAGGGGAACGTCCTTATCGAGGAGTTCTTCAATGATGACGCCGCCGGTATATGATTTTCCTGAGCCTGTCTTTGCAAGGATACTGCAATGTTTCTGGACAAGGTTGTTTGCATCGAGGTTGACTTTTATATCCTGACCGTCAAGCATTCCGATATAGACATCGCCGCGGGTGAGTCCGAGCATCTGCCTGATGAGGTTTTCGTCTGCCTTGAAGACCTTGTCGCCGGGACTGAAAGGTGATTTTGGTATGGTGAGTTTCCCGTCCCTGTCCCTTGAGCCGATTACCGTGGCTTCTGCGATTACGTGCTCTTCCATGTGCCTTATCTTGGAGATGCCTTCTGCAACATCGACTGCTTCTTCAAGTGAGAAGTCTTCGCTTGAGCGGGTGATGGTTGAAACCTGTGCAAGTGTCCAGCCGTCTGATTCGTGCCAGGCTTTTATGTAGTCTGATTTTTTGGCTGATGTGATGTCTGATACGGCAAACCTGAAACTGAGGGAGCCGGTTTTTCCGAATATTACGCCTATAGTTTACATAAAATACAGGATTTCAGGGGGTATTTTGCAGGATTTCGGGAATTTATACCAAATGATTAAATAGACATGCGGATAATTAAGGCTACCACGCTCCGATAGTGTAGCAGGCCAATCATTCTGGCCTTTCAAGCCAGTGACCCGGGTTCAAATCCCGGTCGGAGCATTTTGTTTATAATTATTTTCCACCAGCCTTGACAATTTAACTAATCGTTACGTCTGCCCTGTTGTCTGATATGTGCAGGTATGAGAGGGCGCAGGTGGTGTAATATGGGCATGGTGGAGCTTATAGAAGCTCAACTATGCTTCTACCGCATTTTTTGTGTTGCGGGCAGAACTAACTATATCTACTATATATCCTCTCTTTTTCTCATTAATACAGCCTGTTATATCCTGAATAAACGACGCTGTTTTGGTATCAAAATATTTCTCTCCGCATCGAGTGCAGACTTCAGCAGGTATATCTTTTACCACAATGCCCTTAATCTCCACGTCCACAAGCGATAATTTGACTTCTCCCTTGCACATATAGCATGTTTTCATTTTATTTCCTCTTTTTATAATTATCAGTCCATTTTGATGCATCTGGTATATAGACGGTGATTATTATAAGCGCATCTTCATGAGGGGCGCAGACAACGTGCACAGGCTTGCCAGCTATTGAACAGAGCACCATACAGCTTATTCCTCTTGGGTCGTCAGTATATTCTTCGATTACTTCAAATCCTGATTTTAAAGCATTCTCAAGCTGTTCAGCCGTTATGCCGTCTGAAGCCTCCTCTTTTAGAGCATGAATTGTATGTTTGAGATTATTTAGCCTTAAGTTTATCTCCTGCTTAATGTTCATTTTTTCATTCTACCCTCCAATAGTTCATTTTATTATAAAGGTAACTTATTCTTTATTCTTATTCCTGCAAACTTTCAGATTCTCAGCTTATCGTTACGTCAGCCCTGTTGTCTGATATGTGCAGGTATGAGAGGGCGCAGGTGGTGTAGTTTATGGGCATGGTGGAATTAACGTCAAGCACCCCTAAT
>PGYG01000039.1 GCA_002839545.1 Candidatus Methanoperedentaceae archaeon HGW-Methanoperedenaceae-1 | reverse complement strand
TAAAAACCTTACTGTGTTATTGTACGTTGGTATATTTGAGAAAATAATCCTTAAAACTTTGTATCAAAAATTGATTCTATGCAGAAATCAGGTTAACAAAGTTCACCGACTTATGGATAATAAGGAAAAATATATGGATTATTGAATTTTGTGCACTAATTTAATGCACAAATGTTAATTTTGTGCACAGATTCAATGCACAAAATTAATAAATGTGCACATACATTGAATATCCTATGGAAGAAAGGCACAGGTTGCTATTAATAAAACACAACCCATGGTGGAAAGGGGAAATACCAAAATACCCGGAATTTAAAAGAGACCTTCTTGAAAATATCCTGAAATACGCTGGGTATAAGCAGATAATAGCAATAACAGGTCTTAGAAGGATTGGAAAGACAACTTTATTGAAGCAGGTAATCAGGACACTTGAGGTGCCAAAAAATAACATCTGCTACATATCATTTGATGATATTGACTTCCAGAAATATGAAATTGCAGAAGATTTAATAAATTATTTTCTTGAATATTCAGACAAAAACACGATGAGGTATCTTTTTCTGGATGAGGTGCAAAAACTGCCGAACTGGGCAGACCTTCTAAAAACATATTACGACACAGAAGATAACCTTAAAATTCTTATTTCAGGCTCTGCAAGCCTTGAATTAAACCAAAATAAAGAAACTCTTGCAGGAAGGATTTTGACTTTTGACATGCCTGTATTGTCTTTCAGTGAATTTGTGAGATATTACGGGATGGAGCCAGGTTTTAAGACAAAAGACCTGTTCAGGGAATATGACTTGAAGTTTGCCGGTAATAAAGAAAAATACAAAGAATTGTTTGAGGATTACCTTTGGAGAGGTGCGTTTCCCGAGTTACTTGAAAATTCCGGGGACAGGGAATTTATAAAGAAATACATTAAGGAATCTGTTATCGAAAAAGCGATTATTGATATTGCAAGGATTACAGGTGAAAATGAAAAAATAATTTACGAGCTGTTCAGGTTACTGGCAAACAGCAACGCACAGTTATTCGAGATTGTGAATTTATCCCAACTTCTGAAGGTTAACAGGAACCAGGTTTCTAATTATATCAATCTTCTTGAAAAATCATTCCTGATAAATATATCTTATAACTTTACTAAAAGTGTCGCCAAACAGGTAAGAACGAATAAGAAACAGTACCTTGCCCATAGTTCCCTTGTTATGGCACTACTTGATTATCCTGTTGGGATTCTTAATACGGAAGCCGCAGGATATCTGGTTGAATCCGTGGTTGCTAACAGCATTGAAAACGGCGGGTTCTGGAGAAGCCCGCAAAAGGACGAGGTCGATATTGTCACAAAAGACAAAATTCCAATAGAGGTAAAATACCAGTCACAGATAACAAATAGCGATTTGAAATCATTGCTTAAGTTCTGTAATAAGTTTGGTGCTGATAAGGGAATAATCGTAACTAAAAACCTGCTTGAAAGGCGTGAAATTGATGGCAGGGAAATACTTTTGATTCCTGTATGGGTGTTTTTGCTTTACCGGAACAGCATGGTTTTGGGTGATGTTTGATTTTCACCCGTCCACCTTTTCCAGAAACTCCCGCACAATCCCCTCAACCTCACCCAGCCCCGAATACCCCTTCACCCGAATCAACTCACTCGTATTCCCAAGAACCATAGCGGAAGCCTTTGCCCCGACCTCATACACGCAAAGCACGGGCTTGCCGCAATTCAAGGCATGGCAAACCTCGTAACCCACACCCACAGAAGCAACTGTGACATCTGCAATCACACAATCAGAATCCTCAATCCAGCCCACGTCTTTATTGAATATCTCCTCCTCTGACATCTTCTCCTCGACCTTTTCAAGCTTCGGCATTGCCACATGCTCGCTAAGGACAGTATGACCCTGTGATTTTATGAAATTAATAATATGTTCATAAGTGGAAATGAGCTGCCTTCCTCCTCGTATGGAACCTGAAAAGAACACTTTCATAATACACCCCTGAAATAATGACCAGTCGTATAATTGCCGCGGCAGCTGCCGTCAGCCTTGTTATCGATTGCTTTCCTGTACTGTTTCGTGAACTTTGCGGTATTATATTTATTATACATTTTCGCCTCAATCCTCAGGCAGCTTACTCCGGCTTCAATGATGCCCTGGACGTTCTCAAGCATGCACAGTTCCCTTGAGTTCATGATATACGTGCGCCTCTCTGTGCCAGTCCTTACCGGAAAACCAAAACCTTTCTCGTCCTTTAACACAGCCTCACGAATCCCCTCACCAGGGAAAAGATTCCCCAGAAGGTCATGTTCTGATGTAATAAGCGGGAAATACCCATGGACGATACATTCTGCCTCGCCATACGGTGTTATTTGTTTGATTTCATCAAGTGTAAGTTCTGGTGAAAGCGTAACCCTCTGGCTGTAATCAAGAAGATGCGACATTGTCAGCCTGTTATAAATATTGAACGGGTAATCAATGATTACCTGTTTATTATTACCTGAGTTTCGAAGATGATATAATGCGCCAGGATTTGCTACAAGAAACCCGTCAGGGTCGATGAGGTCAAGCTCTTTAAACTCTTTCGCTATCCGCGGCGCGCTGATATAGACGCCCACACCTTTCTCTTTCCCGTACTCCACAGCATAGCTTAGCTCCTCTTTTGAAAGCTTGTGGTTCCAGACTTCCCCCCCGAAATAAACAACATCCGCGCCGCTGTCAACTGCGGCTTCAAATGTTTCAAGAGTGCATGTGTTTACAGAAAGCAGGGTTTTTGTTCCCCCCTCCCTTCTGTCAGCCGTGAGCACAGGTTTTGTACACGTGCGCTTCCAGCTTGCAGTATGTTCCCCCTCCAGTTTTTTAACCGCATCCCTGCGCAGTGAATTAATCTGTGAAATCGGTATAAAAACATCTCTCTCAAGCTTAACCCTGATTTCCTTTGCTTCATAAATACTGTTGCCGAGTTTTTCCAGCTGCCGTGTTATTGCCTCACCAGATGCAGGTGAGCCTTTTGACTTAGCAGGTATTCCTCCCGAAAGAGTTACCTCGTTCTTCCCGTCAGTTATACTCAGCGCCACAGGTTCCCCGGGTTTTGCCGTAAATGACATTGTAATGGGAATTTTTGTAATAATTTCTTTGGTTACCAGTGAATCCATTAGCATTGAGTCATAGGTCTTGTAAATTATTTCGTTCTTATGCAGGTATGTTTCCATTGGTATCCTGACAGTTGAACCAGGCGGTGCCCGGTCCACCCTTGTATTATCGATATACATGCTCCGTACCGTAACTCCCGCACCCCGCCCCTGCGTTCCTATGCCGTCTCCTGTACTTAACGGCTCACCGAGATGTATGTAAGCAGCATTCCTGTCGTATTCGACTACTTTACCGAGGTATGTCCCCTGGTTATGCGCCTGTTCCCTACTCATTAAACTGCTGCCTGGATTCCCGAAAAAATATCCCGCAGTAAATTCGCGGTTAAAAAGCTGGAGCAGGGTATGTTTCTCATCATCAGTTACACAAAATGCGGAGGGTTTTTCAAGATACCTTTCGATAAGCCGCCTGTACACACGCACAACGCCTGCAACATATTCAGGGCGCTTCAGCCTTCCCTCTATCTTGAAAGAATCAATCCCTGCTTCCATAAGTGTGCCGATATGTTCACTCATATTCAGGTCTTTCGGGCTAAGAAGATGCCCCTCTGCCTCGTTAATCTTGTATCTTTTCCGGCAGGGCTGGGCGCAGTACCCCCTGTTTCCGCTCCTTCCCCCTATCATGCTGCTAAAGAGGCACTGTCCTGAATATGAAAAGCAAAGGGCGCCGTGGATAAACGTCTCTATTTCAATTCCTGTTTTGGATTTTATCCTGTTAATCTCATCAAGCGATAATTCACGGGCAAGCACAACGCGTTTTACGCCCAAACCTTTCAGGAATTCCACGCCTTCTGTGTTGTGGATGGTCATCTGGGTGCTTGCATGTACCGGAAGTTCGGGAAGCTGCTCACGTATCAGCTTGAGAATCCCTAAGTCCTGCACTATAACCGCATCTGCTCCCGCATTGCAGAGGAACTGGAGGTACTCGCTGGCTTTTTCAAGCTCTGAATCCTTGATGAGTGAATTAACAGTAACATAAGCTTTAACACCACGTGTATGTGCATAATCGATAGCCCATTCAACGTCATCAAGGGCGGCATCATGCCTTGCACTGAAAGCCCGCCCTCCGAAATACACGGCATCTGCTCCGTTCCCAATGGCTGCGATAAGGGCTTCCCTGCTGCCAGCAGGCGCCAGAAGTTCGGGTTTTTTCATACGGGTTATAATTGTGGTTGATGGTTAAAATAGGTGGTTGTATTAAACGAATGTGAAATTATTTTATTGCATTTTCAAGGTCTGTTAAGTCAAACAGGATTGTATCCGGCTCGCTTATTTTGTTTTGGAATGATTTTGCAAAAACAGCATAATATTCTGCACGGTTTTCTTTATTCCATTCCACAAATTTTGATTTCTCTTTTAAATCGTATAAAATCCTTTTAGCATCAACATTTTTTTGCCATTTACACTCGCAAAAAAGTATTTCCTTGGTGTTTTCATTTAATGCAACAATGTCGATTTCAAGTTCTTTTCTCAATCCATTTTCTCTTTTATGTCCCCACCACGAACCTATTTTTGAAAATTTAAATGGTGTTGGCTCGTCTTTCGTGTTGGATTTTAAAAGAATCTCTTTGCAAACATCTTCAAAACAATAACCTGTAAATGAGTTTATGTTATTTTCGATTTTTTGAATTACATAATCAGTATTTTCGATTTCAATGTCTGATTTATACGGATAGATGTACCTGAACCAGAATTTAAAGAAAGGATCATTCATTTTATAAATTACTTTTTTTTGTCTTTCTTTTTGTTCAGTTACGATAAGTTCTTTTTTTATAAATTCCATATCCTTTTCTAAAATATTTAAAAAATAGTTCAATGATGTTGTTTTTATGCTAAGGGAATCTGCAATTTCAATGGATTTTGTTTTACCTTCAGATATGAGTTTTAATATGGACATGTATGTGGAACTTTCAGCAAGTTCTGTTTTTATCAAAATTTCTGGCTCTATGTAAAGTATACTTCTTTTATCTAAAATTTTATTCTTGATATTTTCAACCAGTGTTTTTTCCGGCTCTGCATCTTCAAGATATTTCGGGGTTCCGCCGAAAACCGAATATATTTCGATTATTTTTTCCAGGGGCGTACCTGGAAACCATTCATTCAGATAAAAAGATTTAAGCGGACTGATTGTAATCTGCCCGGTTCTTCTTCCGTAAAGTGCGGATGAATAGTCAAATAAACGATGCATCATACCTATGGATGAGCCGGTGACAATCAAAAAAAGCTTTGATTTTTTGGCATATTTGTCGATATATCCCTGTAATAAGGATGGTACTGATTTATTGATTTTCAGGAATCTCTGGAATTCATCAAAAATTAATATTATTCTTGATGTTTCCGACAGCATGAAAATTTCTTTAAATATATCATCCCATGTTGGTGTCCCCAAAAAATTCATATTTAAGTCCCTGTGCAGTTTTTCTGCAAAGGACATTCTTAATCCCAGGTCATCAAGTTCCTGTACCAGGAAATAGGATGCGCTCTTTTTTTCTTTTATGAATTCTTCGATAAGCCTTGTTTTTCCAACCCGGCGCCTGCCGATAATTGATATGAATTTGAAATTTGTGTCTTTGTACTCTTGTTCAATGTACGCTAATTCATCTTCACGATTTATAAATTTAGTTTTAATTGTCATAACAAATATTGTGGTGACAATATTATTTAAACTTATGTTTTATCGAAACTCTCTAAATAACCAGAAATATCAATTCAATCCCTTACCCTCTCAATCCTCTCCCGCATCTTCTCCTTCAACGTCCCAAGGTCGCCCTTTTTCGCGCTAACAGGCACTATAATGTCAATCCACTGCCTCCACGGCGGAAGCATCCCGAGCCGCTCTCCAATCCCGTCAAGCGTCCCGTCCCTGTCTGCCTCCTTCACCTTATCCATCTTATTAGCAGCCACAACCACATCAATATCAAGCTCATGCAAAAACTCAAAAAGCTCAACCTCAACAGGTATTTCATTCCGCGCATTCCAGCGGTCAACAACTTCTGAGAACGACGATACATTCACCACCATCACAGCAAGCGCGATATTATCCGCATTATCCTCGATGTAATGCACGATGTTATTCTTGATGGCATCCTGGCTTTCTTCAGTTGCACCGCTCATGAACCCGAATCCAGGCATATCAGTAATCTGTAAACCCTGGTACGGGAGTTTCATGGGTTTTCTTGTCACGCCCGGACGTTTTCCGGCAGGCAGCTTCTTGCCTGTTAGCTTCCTGATAAGGGTAGATTTCCCCACGTTTGACCGTCCGACAAATAATATCTCTTTCATTGTTTTAATCCTGGATTTTATAAAATCTAAAATACCGCACCAGGCATTTTATCTGCGCCTGAGAACAGCGTAAAATACCAGAACCATCACAGCATACAAGAAGTTAAAGCCCGGTGTTATAGGGGTTGGTGTCGGTTCAACGGTTTTATTTGAAGATTCATTTCCATCTTCTTGTGAAAACCAGCCTTTAATCTTATTTTTTAATTTTTCGGTAAAAGACTCGTTCTGGGTTGGTGTAATTTCGGGTTGTGCTGTCTGGATTGGGATATCGGTTTCGTTATTAGACACACCAGGCGCAGGAGTCGGGGCAGGTGTTTTACTTGGGTCGATAACAGTAATATTCGGTCTTTCCGAACTCAGGACAGCCCGGATTTCTCCCTTATACTCAACATTGGTATAGTTCGCAACAGCAGCAGGTAATATAATATTCCCGTCTGTATTCATTCTTATAGTGTACGAGAACGTTTGTGGAGTGTTTAATTCCAGGTACAATCCTTCAAAGGATGTTGAGCCGCTAACAAGGCTGACACCTTCAGGATATGTATCTTTCACTTCTGCCTTTGTTGCGATATTACCCTTGTTATTTATTATGATTGTTACATTTACGTCATCATTGATGTTCACAACGGATTTATCAACGGTCTTGTTCAGGATAATCTTAGGTCCGTTTACAATAACTTTAGGCGAAGCGGAAGATGCACTATACTGTTTATTATTTGCAGTGAAACTTGCCGATGCAGAAGGGAGGGTGAACCCGTCAATGTTCGTCTCTATGGATTTTATGGAATAAGTCGTACCCCATTCTTCTCCGGGTTTCAGTAAAGGAATTGTCCAGTTAAAGGGTGTGTTTGATTCTAACTTAAAATCGTTACTCATGCTGTCATTAATATGCACATTATACACATCAAACATCCCGCTGGTTGCAACTGTAATCCTGACAACAATGTTGTTTGAAAGATATATCCTGTCCTTGCTTACGGCTTTGCTGAGTGTAAAAAAATTCTGCCTTGGCGAAACAGTTAACGTCGCTATGCCGGTTGCTGATTTATATTCTAAATCTTTCGCATCTATTCCTTTTGCATCAGCACGGAGGGTATATGATTTTTCATTAATCAATTGTGGAACAACAAGAATTACCTCGTAACTCTGGGTTGCGTCTTTATCCATTTTATAATAATACTGCTTAAGCTGGCTTGTACCGCCTCCGCGGATTTCCAGCCCGGCGGTATCCAGCCTGACATCAACATTCTTAGCAAACGCTTTTCCTGTATTTTTAACGGTTACAGTTGCAGTTAATACCTGGTTCTCGTAGGAAGTATAGGTTGTTTTGTCGGTTGTGACTGTGACTTCAATTTTGGGCTTTGCCCTGAGCTGTATTGAGACGCTTGCAGAGGGGTTATAATACTCATACACCCATTCCCTGGCATTCCTTGCATTGAATCCGGTAGTGGATACCTTCACTTCATAATCAGGGTCAATATACGGTTCACTTATTGTGGTCATAACAAGGTCTTTTATCAGGACATTGTTTTTATAAATCTCAATCAGTACAGACGGGTCAACTGAGGTTTCAGGTATGATATTCCCGTTGATGTCTTTCACCCCCGGCACAGCCGATGCAAACTGCACAGCCTTAACAGTGTAATTCCCGTTTGTTAATGTACCGCCTTTACTAAGCGTCCCGGTAGCTGCCGTATCCCACTCAATATCACCAGGACTGTAACTTGCCGCAGGTGTAATATTTACAAAGAATAGTATTATTATAATAAATGCAATGCGCTTTTTCATCTACGTGAATAATAACTTTACAGTTAATATATTTTATCTCTAACTCTTATCAACACTGTAATAATACTCACCGCTGGCTTTCTGTGTCCTGTCAAGCCTGGAATCCAGTTTATTTACCCTCGGACGCTTTGTTTCCTCATCGCGCCTGAAGGTTATGCCGATATTCTTAAGGAACTGGTTCATTCCCCGTCTCATATCAAACGGTCCGAGCACATCACCCTTGACCATTGGCTTTCCTTCAAAAACCAGGAGCCTGTCGCTTAACATGTCAATCATGTAAATATCATGGTCAACAACCATTGCTGTAACCTTGTTATTCTCGGCAAACCGCCTGATGACCTTCGTGGTAAGAATCCTCTGCTCAACATCAAGGTGGGCAGACGGTTCATCAAGCAGGTACAGGTCAGCTTTGCGTGAAAGGCATGCTGCTATTGCAACCCTCTGGAGCTCCCCGCCGCTTAAGTCATTGACATTCTGGTTCAGGAGTTTTTCAAGCTGGAGGGGTTTCACAATTTCTGTCTGGTAATAGCTGGAATCAAACTGCCTGTTTATCGAGCGCAAGAGTGCGGAAACTGATATGGTTTCCTCGGCTATAATGTACTGTGGCTTGTAGGATACCTTTATGTCCAGTTCTATTTTACCAGTCGTGGGTTCAATCTCACCAGCCAGCATCTTGACAAAAGTTGACTTGCCGATACCGTTTGAACCGACAATTCCTGTAACCTCTCCCATCCGAATCTCACCGCCTTTTGCTGTGAGTTCGAAGCCTTCATCGTATTTTTTCGAGAATTCCTCAAATTCCAGGATGGATGAATATTCCTTCGTATCCTGCGGCGCATGAACCTCGAACTCGATTGCTTCGGTACGGATTCTCACGTTTTCCTCGCGCAGGTATCCTTTCAGGTACTCGTTTATTCCCACCCTGACACTTTTCGGGTGCGTGATAACCCCAAAACCGGCTGGTGTTCCATAAGCAATATGTACAACATCAGCAAGCAAATCCAGTATTGCAAGGTCGTGCTCCACTACCATCACTGCTTTTGTTTCTGCCAGTTCCCTGATAATCTGGGCGGATTTTATTCTCTGGAAAATATCAAGGTACGGGCTAATCTCGTCAATGAAATAGAAATCGGCATCCTTTGCAACGCAGGCAGCAAGAGCAACCCTCTGGAGTTCCCCGCCGCTTAGCTCCCCGATTTTGCGCTCATAGATGTTTCCAAGGTCAAGCCTTGCCAGAAGCCCATCCAGTATTCCGCGCTCATCCGTTTTAGCCAGAAGCTCAGAAACCTTTCCCTTGAATTTTTTCGGGATTAAGTCAACATACTGCGGTTTCTGTGATGTTTTAACCTTTCCTTTTGAAACCCCGTTAAGGTATTCCTGGAGTGTGGAACCAGCGTAATATTCAAGAATTTCATCCCATCCTATTTCGTCTTTCCCGAGGTTTGGTTTGAGGTTTCCTGAAAGAATATTAATCGCAGTACTTTTTCCGATACCGTTCGGACCAAGTATGCCTGTCACTTTCCCGACCATGGGGACAGGAAGACCATAAAGGGCAAAACCGTTTATGCCGTACCTGTGCGTTGGTTCTTTAAGCTGTTCAGGCAGTCCGATAATAATAATACATTCATAAGGGCAGCGTTTAACGCAGATTCCGCATCCGACACACAGCTCTTCTGAGATTACAGGTTTGCCGTCCGCTCCTTCAACTATGGTTTCGTCCCCTGTGCGCACCCTCGGGCAGAACTTGATACACTGGAAACCGCACATCCTGGGCTGGCATCTGGTCTTATCCAAAACAGCTATTCGCATAAACCACCTAGAAGTTTGGATTTAATAAAAGTGTCCAGACAACCATAAAGAAAATTACTATCATGAATTCCACGCCTATCCAGTCTTTAGTTTCAAATTCCTTTACCCTGACACCTACAAGAGGATAAATCAGCTTTTGGATATAGTATGAAGCCAGAACAACAAGCAAGATAACTGAAAACCATGGTTTTCCAGACGCATCACCGAACTGGGTGAAAACGAATATGGCAAATCCAGCCCCAATGAATGCTGTTGCAATTGTTTTTTTTATGCTTTCAACCAGTACCTGCTTACGTTCTTCCGGCGTCAGTTGTTTTGCTGGCGTCTCTTCAGTTTCCGCCTTAGTTTCTATTTTAGTTTCTGGGTTAGATTTGTTCACAATAATTCACTTATTTCCTGTATATCATCGTTCCAATACCTTCGTCCGTAAACAGTTCAAGCAGCAGGGAGTGTTCCCTGCTCCCGTCGATAATATGAACCTGCCCGACGCCTGCTTTAACAGCAGATGCACTTGACTTGACTTTTGGTATCATTCCGCCGCTAATGACGTTGTCCTTAATAAGTGTTTCAATATCCTCTATGTCTATCCTGGAAATACGGGTTTCGGGATTTCCGGGTTTTTGAAGAACGCCAGGGACATCTGTCAGTGATATGAGTTTTTTTGCATGAATGGCTGCTGCTATATCACCAGCAACGGTATCTGCATTCACGTTCAGGTCATTGCCTTTTTCATCAGTGGCAATGGGTGAAATCACGGGAATGTATCCCTTACCAGTGAGTATCATAAGTATTTCAGGGTTAATTACTTCCGTTTCCCCGACCCAGCCGAGGTCAACTTCTGTTTCGACACCTTCCACTTGCACACGCTGTGGCGCGAGTTTCCGTGCCATTATGAGCCTGCCGTCGCTTCCTGACAATCCGACTCCTTTCCCGCCGTGTTTGTTAATCAGCGAGATTATTTTACTGTTGACATTGCCAACAAGTACCATCCTTGCGATTTCAAGGGTATCGTCATCCGTAACCCTGAGTCCTGCAACGAATTCGGATTTTTTCCCCATCCGTTCCATCTTCTCGGTAATTTCAGGACCGCCGCCATGGATTATAACCGGGTGGATACCGACAAACCGCAAAAGTACTATATCCTGCACTATTTTGTCCATTATGGCAGGATTGACAATAGCATGCCCCCCCATCTTGATTACCATCACCGAGTCCGAAAATTCGCGGATGTATGGAAGAGCTTCAATCAGGACATTTTCACGCGTTGGCATTTGGGATAGAATGGGGCGTAACGATATTAAAAGTTATTCTTGGTGTTTATGGCACGGATATGGTTAATCCAGGTTTAATACTATTTCTATTATGGAAATATTAGTTTCTCCCCCGGCAGAAGGCATTTTTTCAGTCCCGATTTTTATATCTTTTACTGTTGCTCCTGTCAGGAACCTGTGTTTTGTTACTTCTGTAACGTCTACAGCCCTTGATATTGCCCGTCCTCTTGCCTTTATGGTGACTTCCTTTGCCCCTGCATTGAATTGTGTTACAACTGCGAGAACATAGTTCATCACAGGTTTATTCCCTACATACACTACATTATCCTCTATCATCCTATCATCCTGTATTCCAGACACACTGGAAACCTTGATTAAAAAAGTATGATTTACCTACATATAATTACCGATATTTTTTTAATATCTGATGATTAAATATAATTGTAGGTCTCATTTGACTGGAAACTCATGTCATGACGGATACAAATAAGCAGTTTCATATATTTGTTTGATTAACATTTAATTGATGATAGAAATTGAAGTGAAGGTGGGTTTGGATGACCCCAAGAGGGTTGAAAGGTCGTTAATTGCTTTTGGCGCCACGCCTACCGGGATTGAGGAGCAGGCTGATACTTATTATAATGCCCCGGACCGTGATTTCGGCAAAACCGATGAGGCACTGAGGATAAGGGGGGAGGACAATGAATATTATTTGACGTACAAGGGTCCCAAACTGGATAAAATATCAAAGACCAGGAAAGAGGTCGAAGTTTCCATAAACGATGCGTATAGTATGGGAGAAATATTATCATCCCTTGGCTTTACTCCTGTCAGGAACGTTGTTAAGAAACGGAAAAAATACAGGCTCGGTGAACTTGTTATATCCCTTGATGAAGTAAGGGAACTTGGCAGTTTCATGGAAGTTGAGTTCATGGCAAAAGACTCACATGCAAATGATGAAAAATTAGAGAGTATCTTCAAGTTCATTGAAAAACTGGGCATAAGCAGGAAGTCCACAATCAGGGAATCATATCTTGAGATGATGCTAAATAACGAAAAATAATCGTTCATGTAATATAAAATAAATATATATACCGCTGTAGTCTTTTCCAGCGCAAATGAATGTTTTCAGCCTGCTAAATCCGGCAATACAGGATGCACTGGCAAAACAGGGTTTTGTGTCTCCCACCCAGCCGCAGGTAGAAACAATTCCTGCGCTGCTTCTGCGGGAAAACGTCCTGCTTATCGCACCGACAGGTTCAGGGAAAACCGAGTCGGCGGTGCTTCCTGTTTTTAACAGCATACTTGCAAAGAGCGAAGCGGAAAGAAAGGGCATATCCGTTATATACATTACTCCGCTTCGCGCCCTGAACAGGGATATGCTCTCACGACTTGACTGGTGGGGCAAGGAGCTTGGAATAAAAGTGGCAGTGAGGCATGGCGATACATCAGCATACGAGAGGCAGAAACAGTCCCTGAAACCGCCTGATTTCCTTGTTACAACGCCTGAAACATTGCAGATAATGCTTACAGGAAAGCGCCTGCGGAATAATCTCAGGACAGTAACCCATGTGGTTGTTGATGAGGTTCATGAACTTGCTTCATCGAAAAGGGGTGCGCAGTTATCCATTGCACTTGAAAGGCTTGTTGAGGTATGCGGCGAGTTCCAGCGAAAGCCCGCGTGATTGAGGTTTCACTGGTAAAACAGCTTGACTTTAAAGTGGTATGCCCCAAACCGGATGATGACGACAGGATTTCCTCGAAAAAATTGATGTGCACGCCTGAAATGGCAGCGCACCTGAAAGTCATTCGTGACATTGTCGGGAAACACAAATCAACGCTTATTTTCGTAAATACAAGGGAGGCGGCTGAGATGCTCGGTTCCCGTTTCAGGATGATGGGAGTTTCCATTGGCGTACATCATGGTTCGCTTTCAAAGGAGGCACGGATTGAAGCAGAGAGTAGTTTTAAGAACGGGCTGATTCCGGGATTGATATGTACCTCGTCAATGGAGCTTGGTATCGATATGGGGGATATTGACCATGTAATACAGTACATGTCGCCGAGGCAGGTTTCAAGGCTTGTCCAGAGAGTCGGGCGTGCAGGGCACGGGATGGGAAGGCTGTCAAGCGGCACGATTATTACAACAGGTGCGGATGATGCGGCAGAGTCCTCGGCAATTACGAGGAAGGCTGCGGCTGGTGAGATTGAGAACGTCGAACTGCACGAGAACAGTACGGATACGCTTGCAAACCAGGTATGCGGGATGGTGCTGGAGTTCGGGGAGCTGTCTCTTGAAAAAGTGTATTCGATTGTGAAACGGGCGTACCCTTTCAGGCATCTTAAAATGGAGATGCTAAAAGCCGTGATACAACAGCTCGCAGACAGCAGGCTTGTCTGGTATGAGGATGAAACTGTCGGGCGAAAGATGAACAGCCTGCATTATTTTTACGAGAACCTTTCCATGATTCCTGATGAAAAACGATTTGAGATATTCGATATGGTCTCAGGAAGGACGGTTGGTGCGCTGGATGAGGTATTCGTGGTTGATTTTGCAAGACCTGGCGCGGTTTTTATCGCAAAAGGCGAGATGTGGCGCATTATCGAGGTTATCAATGAGAAAAGCAGGATAAAGGTTGAGCCTATCAGCGACCCGGGCGGGGAAATCCCGAACTGGACAGGCGAGGAGATACCTGTGCCTTACGAAGTAGTTCAGGAAGTCGGGAAGATAAGAAGGAAACTTGCGGATGAAATAAGGGCTGGCAGGGATGATGATGGGATTTATGAAAGTTACAAGAATGATTATCCTGCTGATAAGGAGGCTGTGGGTGTAATCAGTGCCATTGTCAGGAAACAGATTAAAAAAGGCTTGCTTGTGCCGGGTGATGATACGGTTGTAATAGAGCAGGACGAGACGACTATTGTAATTAACATCTGCGGCGGACACAGGGTGAACGAGACGCTGGGGCGCGTGCTGAGCTCGCTTCTTGCTGCAAGGTTCGGCTCAAGCGTGGCTATGGAGATTGACCCGTACAGGATAAAACTTGAGCTTCCGCGTATGTTCAGTGCAGGGCATATCAGGGAATTACTAATGGAGACAAGCCCTGAACACATCGAGCCGATAATCGAGATGACCCTGAAAAACACCATGCTCCTGAAATGGAAGATGGTGCACGTGGCGCGGAAATTCGGGGCGCTGGGGAGGGATGTGGATTATGAACGAATCAGCATGAGGAAACTGCTTGATGTGTTTGAGCATACGCCCATGTATGATGAGGCTGTGCGTGAGATTTTCCATGACAAGCTGGATATTGAAAGGGCAAAAGAGGTGCTTGGCAGGATGCAGAAGGGGGATGTGAAAGTTGAAGTGCAAAAGTCAAGCCCGATTGGAGAAGCCGGATTCCTCGGCGGACGGGAACTGATGGCTCCTGAGAGGGCTGACAGTTCGATAATTGCGGCGCTTAAGAACAGGATTATGGAAGACAAAGTGATTCTTTTCTGCGTGAATTGCAGGAAGTGGCGCTCAAACCGGGTGGTTAAGAACGTGCCTGATGTGCCTGAGTGCCCGCTGTGCCAGAGCCGCCTGATTGCGGCGCTGAAACCCTGGGAGGAAGAGGAAATGAAGGTTGTGAAGAAGCCTGATAGTGTAAAGACAGAGGAGGAGCGCAAAAGGACTTTGAGGGTGTACAGGAATGCGAATCTTGTGCTTTCGCACGGCAAAACGGCTGCTATTGCGCTTGCTTCAAGGGGTATTGGACCTGAGACTGCTTCGCGTGTGATTCGGAAGCTGCGGGAGGATGAGGAGGAGTTTTATCGTGACATACTTATTGCCGAGAGGAATTATGCGAAGACGAAGCGGTTCTGGGACGGGTGAAATATCCATGTTAATGCAATTAAGTATGTGACATCTTTATTTTCAACCCGGTGTTTCATTTATCCTTAGCAACTTCTTCAATCCCGTAGGTTTCCACACCGCATTCGGCAGCTTTATCCTTCAGTTTTTTATCTTCAGTAACCAGCACATCTTTTACTGAAATTGCTGCATAGAGATATGATGCATCGTAGTAACTCAGGTTATTATCAACTGCGACTTTGAGGACATCACCGTTTACCCCGATTTCTTGGATTTCCATAATTGAAATTATTTTTGATATCAATTCAATGAGTTTTTGTCCTTCATCAGGAGTGACATTTTTTCTTAGAATCCCTTTCCAGACGACATTTCCAAGTTCGTACATTGCCAGGTCAAGTGTTTTACCTTCCAGCAGCTTTTCCAACGAATTGTTTTCTATTGCCGTATAAATAGAACTGGCATCGAAAATCATCTATCCCTGTCCTCCCTTATGGATTTAACAACAGATTCGCTTTTGATTTTTTGGATAATAGGTTTAATTGATTCTGCCTCTTCTTTAAGCTGCATTATCTCGATTTTCTTGATTTCGTCGTAAATGGATTTTCTTATTATTTCTGAAGGTTTTATGCCGTAATCGTCGATTTTGTGTTTTAGTTCTTTTGGTATCTTGGCTGAGATAGTTGCGTATTCCATAAATGTAGTTTTATTTATAATACATAAATAGTTTACCAATAGTAATACTAATAGGTGGTGTTCCAACAAGACATAGTCCGCAAGGATAACTTTATACCCCAGTGGTAATTATAAGAAGGTCTTACTTGCTTAATGTTGGGTTATCAAATTTAGAGTTACTAAATTTCTTACGGGATAATATGGTTTACACAACACCAGTAAAGTCTTAAAAACGAAAAAATGAGTGAATTAAATGGTAATAATAAAAGGACACGAAATAGAGACTGTAGTTTTTAAGAGTGCTCATAATCGAAGGGCTTTGCAATTGAAAAATAATATTGTCATGCTTTTAAGAAGTATTGGTGTCAAAGAAAATGATATTAATGTACCTGTTGAAAATGTAGCGATAAAAAAAGCTAAAGCTTCTGCGACGTGGTACTATTCAAATCATCGAATGTATTACAGTCATAACATGCAAGGTAAATACGTTGATAACCTCCATGTTTTATTCAAGGTAATTGAGATGGAGTCCAATCTGGTTCTTTCTGAAAAGAAAACGTTTGATGATTTTATTTCAGAGTTCAAGGAGGATTCAAATGTTGATGATAAACGCAAAGAAGCAAGGGAGTTTTTTGGCGTTGACCCTGATTTGAATGATATTGAGGTAATTAATACAAAATACAAAGCTTTAGCAAAAGAATTACACCCTGATATGCCTACCGGGGACACTGAGAAGTTTAAGCAGCTAAATATTGCACATAAAATCTTAAAAAGAGAATTGACATAGATTTTGAATGGCTGC
>PGYG01000038.1 GCA_002839545.1 Candidatus Methanoperedentaceae archaeon HGW-Methanoperedenaceae-1 | reverse complement strand
AACTTGGCTGAAATCATTTCCCGGTCAATCATTGAAGCAGCCTCTGTTTTCGCATCCGGTCATATTCTTCAAGGAAAGGCTTGAAATCAAGGTATTTCAAGATAGTTGTTGTTTCAAATTTAATCCTCTTACTGTCATCCCTGCTAAAGATGAGTTTACCTTTCAGAACCTGGTGTAAGAACCGAAGCGATCCCCTGTTGAGTATCCTGACATCAATAGCATGTCCTGTCTTGCAAGCATCTTTCAGTTCTCCTGCGAGCCTGGCAGGATAGATTCCACTCCCTCCAGTATCATCTTTAAGTAAAATACCGATATCGATGTCACTGTCAGCTCGTGCGTGTCCTCTTGCATATGAGCCGAATATATAGGCAGCAACTATTTCGTCATGTTCTGACAGGGTTTGCCGGATTTTCCCGGGAATCCCGGATTCGTCAATTTTATTCATTAGCGTTATTTAGTTTGTTTTTGCAATGTAAAAATATATCTATGCAGTTTTTTATTTTTACCTGGCACACGATGTAGAATCAGGGAAAATTCGTATTTGTGCCGCTACAACAACGAAAACCGCAAATACCAAAAAAATAAATAAGGTATCATGGAACAAACCCTTGAGGGTACCATAATCTATGGCGATGACTTTGAGCCGATTAACGGACGCCTTACAATAGAAGACGGCATAATCAGGGATATCGAAGAGAGGAAAAACGTTCCTGAAACAATTATCGCCCCGTGTTTTGTGAATGCCCACACCCATATCGGCGATTCCATTCTTAAAGACCCGCCGTACCTGCCATTAGAGGAACTCGTACAGCCGCCTAACGGGCTAAAGCACAGGGTGTTGAGGGAAACGCCATACAATGACCTTGTAGCTTCCATGAAAGCAACTATTGATGATATGGTAAGAACAGGTACATGCGCGTTTGCAGATTTCCGGGAGGGCGGACTCGAAGGCGTCCTGGCGCTCAGGGAAGCACTTGGTTCCAGTGACATCGATGCACGAATATTCGGGCGTCCGGTGGATGGCAAGATGGATTACCTTGACCATTGTGACGGTACAGGTATCAGCAGTACCAATGACCTCGAAAGTTCACTTGTAAAGGAAATCGAAGGCAAGACGAGGGAAAAAGGAAAAAAATTCGTCATCCACGCAGGAGAGAAAGACGCATCAGATATACTTCCTGCTATTGAGCTTGAGCCTGATTTCCTTGTCCACCTAACCCATGCAGGAAAAAAAGAACTGCGCGCCGTGGCAGATGCGGGCATCCCTGTCATAGTGTGCGTACGCTCGAATTTCATCACCAATTCAGGGATACCGCCGGTACAAAAAATGCTGGATGAAGGGATTCTCGTTGCAGCAGGAACTGATAATGTAATGTTTAACTCTCCAAGTATGTTCCCGGAAATGGAATTCCTCGCAAAAACAAACCTTCGCGATGACAGACAAGTATTTAAATTTTGCACACTAAATGGGGCACAAATACTTGGTATTGACAGTGTACTGGGTTCCATAAAAAAGGGAAAAACGGCAAAACTGATGGTATTGAACAGGAACTCCGGCAACCTGTACGGGACAAAAAACCCATTGGGAAGCCTTGTGAGGCGTGCAAGACCGGATGACATAGTGAAAATAACTTAACAGTATCAAAAGGAGGGAATTTATGGCAAGCAATTTGTACAAAAAGATATTAATCGCGACTGACGGTTCGGAATACACAAAGAGGGCGGTTGATTACGGAGTAGACCTTTCAAAACATACCGGGGCAAAACTGCATGCTATTTATGTGGTTGACACGGCAGCTTTTGCATCCATTCCAATGGATGCGGCATGGGAAAGCATGTATGAGCTGTTGAGGCAGGAAGGCAATGAAGCTACTAAATACATTGTAGAAAAGGCAGAAGCGGAAGGTCTGGAAACAGAGGGGCTAACTGTTGAAGGGCATCCGGCGGATGAAATAATAAAATACGCCGAGAAGAACTCAATAGACGTAATAATCATGGGAACACTCGGGAAGAGCGGGCTTGACAGGTTCCTGCTTGGCAGTGTTGCGGAAAAAGTGGTCAGGAACTCGAAGATACCTGTCCTTGTAGTGCGTGGAAAAAAGTAAAAAACATAATATGGGAGACATAAAATGAACAGTCCCGGAAATATGAAAGTCGAAGAATTAATGATTCGTGATGTGGCTTCAGCAGAGTTGCCAGGCTCAAGGGATGAAGTCCTGAGCATACTGAAAAACAAGCATATTTCAGGTGTTCCTGTTGTTAAGAAGGGTGAACTGGTGGGTATTATCACAAGAACCGACCTGTTTAAAAATCCTGAAGAGGAACAGATGGCATTGATAATGACACGTGACCCAATCACGATTTCACCTGATAAGTCCATTGTTGAAGCCGCACGTCTCATACTCGGGAATAATATCAGGCGTTTACCTGTTGTGGGGGATAATCGTCTGGTGGGTATAATCACTATAGCTGATATAGTTGGTACGATTGCAAGGATGGACATTTCCACCCCGATTAGTACATATTTAAAAAATCATGTTGTTTCTGTATGGAGTGAGACACCGCTTTCCGTGGTTGGTGAAATAATGGAACTTGCGGATGTAAAAGCAGTACCCATACTTGACTCAAGTCTTGCTCTCATTGGCGTTGCGTCAGATAAGGACCTTATCAGCGCAAGTATTATCGTAGACAGAACCGAGAAGTCTGATATGTCAGCAGGTGCGGATGATGATGAATGGACATGGGAATCCATGCGTGATACCATGAGTTTGTATTACAGCGTATCAAAGATAAATTTCCCTGCGTCACCTGTAAAATCCGTAATAAAACTTAAAGGCGGTCCAGAGACAGCAGTATTAAGCTCAACAGTCAGTGACTGTGCCCGCAAAATGAGGCGAAACCAGCTTGACCAGCTTCCTGTAATAAATAATAACAAGAAACTCCTGGGACTTTTACGCGACAGGAATTTACTGGAAGCCATAATTTAACAGGCTTTCAGTTTTATTTTAACCGTCTTTCACTTTTCCAGTATATCACTGATTTTTACAAGCGGGATTAGTTCAACACCAGCCTGTGCAAGATTCGAAGCGGCTCCTTCTTCCCTGTCCACAACAACGATAACATGCTTCACTAAAATCCCGGCGCGGCGAAGCGTTTCAATTGCTTTCAGGACAGAACCGCCTGTCGTTGCAACATCTTCTGCCAGGACAACAGAAGCACCTTTCTCGACATCACCCACCACCTGCCCTTTTGTGCCGTATTCTTTTGTTTCCTTCCTGACAATTACAAGAGGAATGCCAGTTTCAAGCGATACTGCAACTGCTATAGGTACGCCGCCAAGCGCCACGCCGCCGATGTAATCCGCAGGAATAGAGCGTTCTTTTAAAATCTTTGAAATGCTTTCTGCAATCCGCTTCAAAATAATGGGATTAGTGCTTGCTTTTTTTATATCAACGTAATAACTGCTTTTTTTACCTGATGCAAGTGTAAAGTCACCGAATTTTATTGCTCCGCATTCTTTCAGGGAATCTGCAAGTGATGTCATTACCAAGGCTCCTTTTTCAGTTTCATGTAATATCCGGCAATGTTTGTTAAGCGGTGAAGTACAGGCGTAAGCACGAGAATCACAACGATTATCCAGAAAGTAAAATTGGCGGAAAACCACTCAGGCTCAAGAAGGTAGGTAAGAACCCACGCACCTGCCACGAAATCAAGCTGGTCAATAAGCGGCATTTTCATACCCCTGTTAAACCCAAGCCTGCGCTTGAAAAAACTTTTTATCATATCGCCAAGCAGGGCTCCGAACGAGAGGGAAAATATTGCCAGAAGTGTAAAACCCCCCAAAAACCCAAACGGTGCATACTTCATCTGGATAATTCCGATAATAACACCGCATGCCGTGCCTCCAACGAGTCCGCGGAATGTTTTACCATCACCCAGTATCCTTTTCCCGTCTTTCCAGTTTTTCCCGAAATCGATTGGTGTCCCGCCTCCGAACACCACAGCCGTTGGATTTGCGATATAAGCCGGAAGCATCAACCACATTGCCTGGATTATTATCTCGGTTATTCCTGCCATAAGATGCCTCTCTTTCAGGGGTTATTTCCTGAAATTAGTTGTTCGACTTTAACCCCCGCTGTCTCGAAAAAATCAAGGGCTTCAGTATCAGGGTAAACAGCGCCGAAGACAACCCGTTCTACCCTGGCATTGATTAACATTTTAGCGCACAGTATGCATGGCTGGTGGGTGCAGTAAACCGTTGCGTTTTCGATACTCGTGCCATGCAGTGCTGCCTGGATGATGGCGTTCTGTTCCGCATGGACAGCACGGCACAGCTCATGCCTTGTCCCTGAAGGAATGTTATTCTGCTCTCTGATGCAGCCTATATCAAGGCAGTGCCGGAGGTTTCTCGGTGCGCCGTTGTACCCTGTTGAAAGAATCCTTTTATCCTTGACTATGATAGCGCCAACCTGGTTTCGCAGGCAGGTGGAACGTTTTGCAACAACACTTGCAAGTTCCATGAAATATTCGTCTAATGTCGGTCGCATCAGTGGGTGAATTACCAGCAAAAGATAAATATTTACCGAAACCGGATTTATCATGGATTTGCACTAAAAAACAGTAAAAGGTAAGTATATCATGTAATAATTTAATCCAAGCCTGATTTGCTAAGAGGAGATGCCAGATGAATTTGATTAATGAAAAAGCAATAGATAATTATATTGAAAAGTTCAGTTTTAAAAAAATGCTTGTTATTCCAGTCCTGCTTTTTATAATATCGCTTTCAATCCTGGCTTACATGCAAATCACAACAGGCGCTCCTGTCGAGCTTGGTGTGGAATTCAGCGGGGGAACTGCCATTACATTTGACAGTGCTAAAACTCCCCAGCAGCTTAAAACGGAATTCCAGGATTATAATATTGTCCAGGCAAGGGAATACGGAGGAACAGAAAGGAAGCTTATCCAGTTCGGTCCGATGTCCGAATCCTTGCAAAACGAAGTCACCCGGAAAATTAACTCCGAATATGCAAACGTTGAAATAAGGCAGATGGGTGAGGTTGTCAGCAAATCGTTGCAGGGACAGGCACTCTTAGCGTTGGTATATTCATTCCTTGGAATGGCAATAGTAGTATTCCTTATTTTCAAGACATTTGTTCCCTCGATTGCAGTAGTCACGGCTGCGCTTGCAGACATTGTGTTTGCTGTAGCCATGATGAACGTGTTCGGTGTGGTTCTTTCCCTCGGTACTGTAGCAGCACTCCTGATGCTTATCGGTTATTCCGTGGATACGGATATACTGCTGACAAACCGCCTGCTCAAGCGCAGAGGGGAATTGAATGAAAAAGTAAAGGATGCCATGAAGACAGGATTGACAATGACCATCACGACTCTTGCAGCACTTGCAGCCCTTTTCATAATATCCTCAGGTTCATATATTGTTTCTTCTTTCACCAGGATTGATATTATAAGGGATATTTCAGCAGTCCTGATTTTCGGGCTTGTCGGGGATTTAGTAAATACCTGGATGACAAACCTTGGGATTTTAAGATGGTTCCTGGAAAAAGACCGCAAAGTTGAAAAACGAACCCAAAAAACGAAACGGGGGAAGACAGCATGAATGACGAGGAACGATTTTATGAAAACCCCCGCGTACTGTTACTTGCATTTGTAATACTTGCATCAATTTTTGCAATTATGCCGTCATATTCAGGCGGGGAATTCCACAGCAACCTGGATTACGGTCTTGACCTTGAAGGCGGCTCATGGCTCCAGTTACAGTTACAGGGCGTGGTTGCACAGGTAACTGCTGATCCCGGACTGATAGTCAAATCAGAATTCGCACGACTGCTTGATGACTCGTCTATCAATGTCGATGAGGTTGCGGTAAATTCCGTAACATTTACTACATCAAAAGAAACATCCAAAAAAACCATTGATGCTTTTGGCTTTGGCTCATCCTCGGTATCATCCGCCCCAGGCGGCGGGACAAGGGTAACGCTCCAGGCGAACGAGTTTTCCCTGACTGGCAAATACCTTGAGAATAACCTGAACGCCGAAGTTATCCCCATTCCCGGCAATTTCATCAGGTTTGAAATACGAAAAGCAGTGACTGAAGCTGAACTGAATGCCGTCCTTGCGCCTGTTGGCGGGAAAGTTGATATGTTCAGACTTGGGGTGACAGAGGAAACCCGTGACCTTACCAAGAAGATACTTGACGATAAGCTAAACAAAATCGGTCTCAAGGAAATCCCGATAAGGACGGTTGGTGATAATTATATTCTTATTGACCTTGCAGGCGTTGATATAACAACAGCGCGTGAGATTGCGTCAAAACCCGGAAAATTCGAAATAAGGATACAGGTTGAAGGAAACGAGACCGCGCATGTGGTTTACGGCGACCAGATTACCAGTGTTGGGGTGCCAGAGCAGGAGAGGGGCGGGGCATGGGGAGTTTCATTCGTGCTCAGTGATAAGGGGGCAGCAGCTTTACGGGATGCCGCCATAAAATACGGCGCAGTTACCAATCCTGGCGCGCATTTACTGAACATGTACCTTGATGAGAAACTGGTATTCAGCGCACCCTTAGCACCTGAGCTTGCAAGGAATATACAGAGCGTGCCTGTGAGGAACCTTGTCTCGACGACAGGAATGGACGAGGAAGGAAAAACAAGGGCTAAGGAACTCCAGGTTCATTTGAGGGCAGGAGCGCTTCCTGTCAACGTGGAAGTGATTGGTTCAGGACAGGTATCGGCAGAACTCGGTGAAAAGTTCAAGGAACAGGTTGCAATTGCAGGGATACTTACACTGATAGTTGTTGCGTTTGTAGTATATCTGCGGTACAGGCAGCGAAATATTATTATCCCGATGCTTGCCACGTCATTCAGTGAAGTTATAATCATACTCGGGTTTGCAGCCCTTATCGGATGGCAGCTTGACCTTCCGAGTATTGTGGGTATAATAGCTGTTATCGGTACTGGTGTTGACCATCTTATAATAATAACTGATGAAGTGCTTGCAGGCGGTGCGCTTCCGCCGACTAAGGTGTATAAATCCCGTCTTACCAAGGCGTTTGCAATAATATTTGCAGCAGCGGCAACCGTGCTTGTTGCGATGTCACCGCTATTGTTCATGGGATTCGGCGCACTGAAAGGGTTTGCAGTGATTACCATCGTTGGCGTACTTATAGGGGTACTTATTGCAAGACCTGCATACGCAGTTATTATCAAGGATATGCTCGTAGAGAATACTGACCTGGATTACACTGGTGAGGATTGATTACCGAAGATTTTAAGTGTAAACCAGACCTTAAAGCGAATCCATTGCCTCGGTGGCTTAGCCCGGCAGAGCGAGAGATTTGTAATCTCTAGGTCGAGGGTTCAAATCCCTCCCGGGGCTTTTATTTTTTAGTCCAGCGCCTCCAGCTATTTTGTAGGATAGCCATGTTAATTTTACAGCTCAACACCGGAAAAATTTCCAGATTCTGCATACCATAAAGATTATATTATTTATAAAAAATATACTATCAAAGGGAGTGCGTCTGGAAGGAGAATAATCAAAATCATGGAGTATCATGCTTGGAATAAGTAAAAAAAACCTGCATCCTCTTAAATATGTTCATCCCAGGTCGCTCAAGCAGTTAAGCAGTCATTTGCAATCTTTTGTAAAAGAGAGGCTGTGGCTCAAGATTTTATTCGGGATGACCTCAGGGATTCTTGTAGGTCTTATATTGGGTCCAACTGTGGGACTTATTGACCCTGAAATTGCTATTGTGGTAGGAGACTGGCTTGCACTTCCAGGCTACATATTCCTTGGTCTGCTTCAGATGATAGTTATCCCGCTTATTATTGCATCCATTATCAGGGGGATAGCATCAAGCGAAGATATGGAACAGCTTCGGAAAGTCGGGCTCAGGGTAACAGGTTATTTCATACTTACCACTGCCATTGCAATAGTTATCGGCATCAGCCTTGCGCTTTATATCAAGCCTGGAACGTATATCAGCAGCGAGCTTGTAAAAAGCATGGAAACCGGGGCTCCTGCTATTGTCCAGGGTGCTACGCCGACAATCACGTTTACAGACATATCCGGCATGGTCGGAACGCTTCTGCCGAGTAATCCACTGGGCGCAATGGTCACCGGTCAGATGTTGCAGGTTGTGATATTCTCAATAATCATGGGGATTGCACTCGTTTCCATGTCCCCGGCACAATCAAAACCACTGCTTGACCTTGCAGGTTCATTGCAGGAAGTCAGCATGACTGTGGTAAAGTGGGCAATGCACCTTGCGCCGTTTGCAGTATTCGGGCTTTTGGCAAGGTTCACGACACGCATCGGGATTGATGCCTTAAAAGGCATGGCAGTTTATGTCGGTACAGTCCTGCTCGGTCTTTTGATTCTCCTTATATTATACCTGGTTATCGTGTTTTTAGTATCAGGACAGGGACCACTGGGTTTCCTGGGCAGTGTCAGGGATGTCATGCTGCTTGCTTTTTCCACTTCAAGTTCAGCAGCCGTGATGCCTGTTTCGATAAAAACCGCAGAAGAAAAATTGGGGGTGCGCCCGTCCATCTCCCAGTTCGTAATTCCGCTTGGAGCCACTATCAACATGAACGGGACAGCGCTTTACCAGGGAGTTGCTACTGTATTCCTGGCACAGGTATTCGGCATTGACCTGAATTTAGGGGAATTGTTGTTGATAATTGTTACTGTTGTTGGCGCATCTATTGGCACGCCAGCCACTCCGGGAATCGGTATTGTGATTCTTGCCATGGTATTGAGCAGTGTTGGAATCCCGACAAGCGGTATTGCCCTTATAATAGGTGTTGACAGGATACTGGACATGAGCCGTACAGCCATTAACGTTACTGGTGACCTTGTTGCATGCAAAGTCATGGACAGGTGGGTTGGCGGCAGGCTGAGTCATGGAGAGGAGTTTGCTAAAGCCACAGAAAGGGAACTCACGCGTATCAGGACAGGGGAAGACGTTATTGTTGACAATAACACACCATGAAAAATATATTTACAAAGGAATCCTGGCACCAACATGAAATTATCTGGAAATATGAATTTCTATGGTTGGATGATGTTTCAATAAAGCTTATAAACTCAAAAGTCATCTTGAACCGAACCACATAGTAGTAGTTTTTACAATCATATTCCAATATTGGAGGATTTTAATAATGGCAAGAAAACCAGGAAGAATGTACAGGAATATTACCCAGCGCTCATACACAAGGCGCAAGTACATGGGCGGTGTTCCGGCAAACAAGATAGTCACTTTTAACATGGGTAATGCAAAAGGGAACTTCCCTATAACGATGTCAATTTTAGCAGAAGAAGCCTGTCAGGTAAGGCACAGTGCCCTTGAGGCAGCAAGAATCTCAGCTAACAGGCAGTTGCTTGGAAACCTTGGACCTGCAAACTATAACCTGGTAATCAGGGTATACCCGCACGAAGTCCTCAGGGAGAACAAACAAGCCACCGGCGCTGGTGCGGACAGGGTTTCACAGGGAATGCGCAATGCATTCGGGAAACCGGTAAGTACTGCTGCAAGGGTTAGACCAGGACAGCCAATTATGACAGTATCTGTAAACCCTGCAAATTTCACTCTGGCGAAAAAATCCCTTAAGTCGGCAGGACAGAAGTTACCAACTGCTGTCAGGTTTGTAATAGACAAGGGTCAGGATCAGGTTCCAAACAATTAATTTATGAATGACTATGCTGCAAATCTGGACAGGGCTTTAAGCCAGCTGCCTGAGCTCAAGAACTCAGGTGAGCGATTCAAGGTTCCCGAACCCAAGTTACTCACTGAAGGGAAGACAACAGTACTTGAGAATTTTGCAAACATAGCTGA
Organism: Candidatus Methanoperedentaceae archaeon HGW-Methanoperedenaceae-1; assembly: GCA_002839545.1. Lineage (GTDB taxonomy): Archaea > Halobacteriota > Methanosarcinia > Methanosarcinales > Methanoperedenaceae > Methanoperedens_A. The sequence continues at coordinate 3,481 of PGYG01000038.1, read as the reverse complement.
TATATTAAACCGGGACCCTGACCATGTGTTTAAGTTCCTGTTAAAGGAACTCGGCACGGCAGGTAAAAAAGAGGGAACACGGGTAATATTCCAGGGAAGGTTTAACTTTGATGTTGTTTCCCAGGCTGTTGAGCAGTACGTAAATGAGTATGTTACCTGCTCGGAATGCGGTCGTCCTGACACGCACCTGTTAAAGAGCGACAGGATACTTACGCTGCGCTGTGATGCATGCGGCGGACACAGACCTGTCAAGAAACGCCAGGTTTCCAGTATAGTAAAGGAAGATGCGCTGATAGAGGGCAATACCTATGAAGTCAGGATAGATGCAAAAGGACGAAAAGGTGACGGCATTGCCAAGGTTGATAAGTATACAATCTATGTGCCAAACGGTAACAAAGGGGATATTATCGTTGTAAAAATCAAGAAGATTACAGGCAACCTTGCTTTTGCGGATTTCATAGAGAAGAAAGGGTAAATTAATATTTTTTTTCCCTGCTTTTTTTCATCATCCAAGCTTCTTTTTTTAAACGCAATCACTATATGCTTTCCAGTGGTAATCCCATGTCATGCAGGTAAACGCAGACCTTCACATTCATTCAAAATACAGTATGGCAACATCCCCGAAAATGGATTTGCCAACCCTTGCCGCAGAATCCCGGAAAAAAGGCATCCAGCTTGTAGCCACAGGCGACTGCCTGCATCCGAAATGGCTTTTGGAGATTAAAAAGCTGGATAAAGAGGATGAGGTATTCAGGCTTGATGGTACGAGTTTTGTCCTGACAACAGAAGTGGAGGACGAGAACCGCGTCCACCACCTCATTTTAATCCCATCAATCTCAAAAGCAGAGGAACTTTACGAGTTCATGAAACCCTTTTCATCCAATATTGACTCTGATGCAAGACCAAATGTCAGGCTTGACGGTGAGCGGCTCGCAGAAGCCGTTGTGGAAGCAGGTGCGCTTATCGGACCGGCACACGCTTTTACGCCGTGGACTGCAATGTACGCATCCCACGACTCACTCAAAGGATGCTACGGTGATATGGCAGGCAAGATTTATTTTATGGAACTCGGTTTAAGCGCTGATACTTCGTATGCAGACAGGATTTCAGAACTCCAGTGCCTGACGTTCCTGACAAATTCAGATGCACATTCCCCTTATGTGAACAAGCTTGCGCGGGAATTCAACCGTTTTGAGATGGAAGACACCAGTTTCGATGAACTTAAGATGGCAATAATCAGGGAAAAAGGCAGGAAACCCATCCTGAACGTGGGGATGTTCCCGCAGGAGGGAAAGTACAACGAGAGTGCCTGCATCAGGTGTTTCAAACATTATACCCTCAGGGAAAGTGTAATTAAGAACTGGAGGTGCTCATGCGGCGGCACGATAAAAAAGGGTGTAAAGGACAGGGTGAATGAACTTGCCTCGTATGATACGCCAAGGCATCCAGACCACAGACCCCCGTATCTTCATCTTGTGCCTTTATCTGAAATAATCAGCATGGCGCTTGGAATAGGTCAGAATACAAAAGGCGTTAAGAAAGAATGGGAACTGCTTATCGGGCAATATGGTTCCGAAGTGGCGGTACTTGTTGATGCGGATATCATGGATTCCGGCGCTGATGAACGTGTACTCAAAACAATCATGGCTTTCAGGGAAGGGAAAGTAACCATCCATCCGGGCGGCGGAGGACAATACGGCAGGGCTGAGCTGTCAGGATGGCAGTCCGCTTGCGACAGCGGGAAATGTGAACCTCAGAAGTCGTTATTTGATTTCTGAATTAAGTAGTATCAGAACCCTTCATCAAATAACGAACGCCTTTTTTTGGCAGGAGATTTCTTTACATTACCTGAAGCACTTGCTTCTTCTATCAGTATTACCTTCCTGATATCTGCCCATGAAATAATAACAGGTCTTAATTTCTTATCTTCAGGGATGAAGTGAACACCCCAGTCATCAAGGTCGGTTATTATCCCTTTGTATAATGTGCCGTGCCCGGTTTCTATTTCAATCCCGCGGTTTAAGTATTTTAATAAGAGATGCCTCTGTACCATGTTAATCCGTTCTATGCATATTTATTGAAGTGTTGATACGATTCTACATATTGTACCGATTTTACATCAATATATTACTTGCGGCTTCTATACCTGCTCCTATCTTCTTTACAACACCGTTCTTGTGAAGCACGAGCTCAAGAGCCTCGATGGTACTCAGTATGTCCCGCTTGCTGACGTTACCCATGGTTCCTATCCTGAATATTTTGCCTGATAAAGAACCCTGACCGCCTGAAACCTGGATTCCAAGTTCTTTCATCCCGCCGCGAAGTTTACCATCGTCAATACCTGCCGGAATCTTCATCGCAGAAACGGTATTTGAGTATTTGCTGTGCTTGTTTAACTGCGGGAACATCTCAATATTCATACCATCGGCAGCAGCACGTACGGCATTTGCGTACATTTCATGGCGCTTAATCCTTGCCTGGACACCTTCTTCTTTTATGATAAGCAGTGCCTCATGCATTGCGAAAAACAATGGTACAGCAGGTGTGTACGGGGTCTGGTCTTTGTCAGCGGATTTCTTGTAAGATTTTAAGTCCATGTAATATGGCGGTTTCGCGACCATTGAGCCCCAGGCTTTTTCACTTACTGAAATGGCAGACGCACCAGGCGGCGCGCCAAGGCATTTCTGGGAGCCGACAACCGCCAAATCCACGCCCCATTTATCGACCTGCACATCATCGCCGCCTATGGATGTCACGCCGTCCATAATAAAGAGTGCGCCGTATTTCTTTGCAAGTTTACCGACTTCAGAGGCAGGGTTCTTGATACCAACAGATGTCTCGTTGTGTACGAGGGAAACGGCTTTTGCGCCTTCTGCAAGAGCTGTTTCTACCTTTTCAAGGTCTATCGGTTCGCCTTTTGTCCAGTCGGACTTTACGGATTTTACATTGCCGTACCGCCCGCCTATCTCACGGAACCGCTCCCCGAATTTCCCGTTCTCAATGGCAACAAGCGTGTCCTTTTCACCGATAATATTTCCCACTGCTGCTTCCATTGCGCAGCTTCCCGAACCGCTGATAATGAATATGTCGTTTTTCGTAGCAAATACTTCCTGCAAGGTTTCCCTGCATTCGGCATACATTTTCCCGAATTCACTGCCACGGTGTCCGATTATCGGTTTTGACATGGCGCGGAGTATGCGGGGCGCTACGGGTACTGGTCCTGGTATCATTAATAAGGTGTCTTCAAGGTTCATAATTGGTATTCTCCTGTATTTTCCTGCGGATTTTGTGCATAATATTACTAACTTGCATGTATATCTTTTGTAAAACATTGCTGTCAGGAATCAACTGAGAGGGTTGTTCTGGTAAAATAACGAGTTATACCCCAAGTTTGACAGTTGTAATTCCTACTGTATGAGTATTCGATTTATCAAAATCACAACAACCTAATTTTAGCATCATTTTTTTAATATAGATTTGA
>PGYG01000037.1:13500-14894 GCA_002839545.1 Candidatus Methanoperedentaceae archaeon HGW-Methanoperedenaceae-1 | reverse complement strand
GTACCTGTGAAGGTGGGAGAACCATCAGGAAGGTGGCAGTTCTCGCAGAGACGGTATGTTGAAAAATCTGTGGAGAGGTGGCAGGCACGACAGGATTCATTCCTCCAGTTGGCACCGGGATCACTGTCGTTCCAGTCGTCACCTTCAAAATCGAAACCAGCATTGTTTTCATTAGGTTTATCGGTCCCGAAACCGTGGATGATATAAGTGTAAATGATGTCCTTATTATGGAAATTTGTAACGTTAGAAGAATTGTGGCAGTTTTTGCAATATGTATAATTCTGTGTCTTGGCAGGATGACGGGTGACGTTGGCAGACCAGATAGCAGCATTGGACGAATTCTGGTGACACAAGGAACAGTTGTATGTTGGTGTAATCAGGCTGGTATTGGTAGCATAATGTGATATATTAGAATATATGGTTGCATTAATTGCCCCGCTGGCGTTGAACGTACCCATGCTCTTACTGTGGCAGGATGTACAGTTGACGTTCCCGTAATCCCATGCATCTGCATAAATACTGTCCGCATAATCTTGCTGGATATGGTCATATACTTTCGGAGTACTTAAATCGGCAATCCTGCCCGCATCAGTGTATGTAAGGTTCGTAGTTTCACCATGGCACGCAAGACACCCGGTTAATATTATAGTCGTGTTATATTCAGTCCCGTTTGTATGACACGCCCAGCATTTCTTGTTTTCAGCACTGACCGCAGCAGAAGCGCCGCTGTTCAAATCCCTGTGAATCGCATTGGAATCGTTCATTGCCGGAGCATCTACTTTAGCTACTGCCGGGTCAGTAGTGTTGGAAACATTATGACAATTGATACAATCTGAAATACTCCCTCCCGGATGGGAAATTTCAGTCAATTGTGCCTGCCCTGATATCACAAAAGGAGACAGGGATGTTGTGTTTGCAAAAAGTGTATTATTGACTAAATCCGCCCTGGCAGGCAGCACTTCCCAGAATCCCTTCCAGTGGTAGATACGTAAGCTGTTTTCATCAGTTCCACCAAGTTCGCCATCGGTATATCGTATTGAAACCTCAGCCGATGAAAAAGATATATTGGTTGCCCCGATTTCAACGAACTTTACAGGTCTGCCCGGCGGCGGGATTAAAACCGGGTTTACCTTGCCGTAATCATCAAGTATTATTTCACCGCTGCCTGCTGTTTTAACCTTGAATTTCACAGACACGTTTTTGGATGCAATTGCATCGACTTCAAGCTCACCATCATCAGGAACATCCAGTGCGGATAATATGGTCGCCTTCTTCTGTTCCTTTTTCAAAGATTTGTCCTTGTCATATGTCTTTATGCTGCTGGCTACGGGTTTTTTACTGGTGTCGCGTACTTCTATCTTTTCAGGTACTATCGTACCCAATGCAAAATAAGA
>PGYG01000037.1:0-13454 GCA_002839545.1 Candidatus Methanoperedentaceae archaeon HGW-Methanoperedenaceae-1 | reverse complement strand
TTCGTATATTTTATTGAAATAACAGCTTCACCAAAAGAAACACCATACGCAGTTACCTGGACATACTTGATAGGAACACCGGGTGCGGAAGTGTTAACTTTCGCGGGTTTCTCTGGCCCATAGTTCTCAAGTATAACCTTGCCGGATTGTGAATCCCCGTCTATCCTCAAGTTTAACGTAACATTTTTAGTATCAAGAGCATCAAAATTTATTTGTGCCTTCGGAAGACTTCTCCAATTTATAAAATTAACCTTTTCCTGCGGGTTTTGAAACTCCCCTGCGATGCTTATTTTTAGAGTCCCGCTTAATGGATTGCTGTTGCTGTCCAGATATGTTATATCACCGGTTGTACTTTCCTCAGCGCGGGTAAACATAGGTGGGAAATATAATAAAGCTGCAACTACCCCGGATAGTACTACCAACATCAGTACTATAAGCCTTATATTCGCTCTTCCTTCCTTATCCCGCAGAATATGCATCCGAATCCTATGTTTTTGAGCTTTTTTACAACTGCACGTTCTTATTTGCCTGTTATTTAATAAATACTTTTATAAACAAATCATTATTATCATCATGCGAAGATTATCTTTGTTTTCTCCAGAGTATAATTACGATTACCACCAACACCAATAATGAAACCATAAGAATTGTTGTTACGTTGGATTTTTCAGCCTGCCACACAATTTCTTTTCCGTGGAAACTCCTGAACTCTCCCTGGACATGGCAGTCCAGGCAATCATCGTTTTTAGCATCAGAATGTGATGAATCAGATGGAAGGTTTCCTGGATTGCCCCATGCCTTACGTACACTTATGTCTTTCTGGGCATGGCAGAAAAGGCAGTCTTTTGAGTCAGGTAAATAGTCAGACGGAGCATTCCAGTGATACGGGTCGCCCCTGCTAAATATGCCTGTATAATTATCCTGGTTTAGCGCAAAATATCCCCCGGTTTTGTCCTTTTTTACATAATTAACACCGTGGCATGAACCTTCACCGGTTTCCGTATTGAACCCAAAACACGATGATTTTGTCCTGCCTGAAACCGACTGGTCAGGAACATCAATATATGAACCGTTGTAATGCGAGTAAACTAACGGGATATAATCCTCAATATCCTCCCTTACAAAAATTAATTTACTCTTCTTTATCTGACTCTTTACATGGCAGTCTTCACAAACATTCAGTTCCTGTGCTGTATGCTCTATCATATTTGCATGGCAGGCAGGGCAGCTTTCATTCAGCCTGTCAGGACCTTTTTCATTGGCATTATCTCCTTCCCAGTCAAAACTGTCATGCATAAAGCCGGGTGAAAAGGGTTTTTCAATATGCTTACCGTCTATAAATGTAGTATTATAGTGGCAGTTATCACAGGCATTACCTGTGAGACCGTGTTTTATCTCATGACATGATGTACATTCCTGTGCATAGGAAACTGTGGAAAGCATGAAATAGGCAAATAATATTATAATATAGAGAACTAACTTTTTTCCAGTAATCGCCATATTACCTACTTTAAATTATGAGTTGATAATTTTTTCTAAGTACTTCAGCAAATATTAACTAACTGTTTTAAAAATTGAATTGAAACCATCTAAAAATAACTAATGAAAAAATATAAGTCTTAACAAGTACGTAGAATAATTAATATTTAATCATTGACATTGGGCGCTGTGTGGTGATTAATATGCCAGGATTTGGGGAAATAACGATAATACTTCAACAAACTGTATTATTGCATTATGGGATAGCAATTAAGGAATCAATATAGGGACGTGGTTAAACAATCATACATTATAGTTACTCATGTCGTTTTATTAAAACGTAACAGGAGGTGATAAATTGGTTGAACTTCAAAGCGCGATTGAAATGGCTGAACAAGCCCGGAAAGTCAAGAAGCCGCAAGTTGCAGCATCAGAGAAAAAACGGCTGGAAGAGTTTAATAAGCAGCTCAGAAGCCGCTCGGTAAAACAGCCTAAGAGTAAGTAGTATGTCTGGGACAGGAAGAAGTAGACCTGCAAAGACAGTAAAGCTTGCTTCTTCCTGCCATATTCAAAATGGAGGTTAAAAACTGAATGATATTCATGTGCAGCACCAATCCTGGATTTTCAATGATGCCTGATGACCTTGAAGAACTTAAAAAAAATACAACAATGTTCTGGTGCAGGTCATGTAAAAAGACATTCATAAAAAAAGGCGCAACTGAATGCCTGAACTGCGGGTCAAAAGAAATTAAGCCAAGAGCTCCCTGATAAAAATCCAGTAAAATACAAGGTTATCCCAGATTAACCATTTTTTTCTCAACCAGTCCATTAAGGAAACTCACGCACTTCATTTCAGCTTCATCATAATGCATGCTGTATTTTTTGCAAAGTTCAGTAATTATTCCAGACAACTCTTGGTGACCGTCACTCATGACAAGTATATCTTTTGCAAAACCGGTTATGGTAAATACCCTGTTGTTATTAGTATCAAACAACACGTTTGTAAGATTTCTCTGCGAATTGCCGCCTTTAATCCCTGCCATGCTGTTATGGATTATTTCAGCAAGATTGAAATTAAACGTCCTGACAAAAACCCCTTCCCCAAGAGAAGGATACACTTTACTTCCTGCTCCCGTGTTATTGGTATAACTTACGGATTTAGCCTTTAAACGTGCCTTTTCAATCTGTTCCGTAAGGTCAGCCACCTTGTTCCCTGCAACCTTATAATGCGAGATATACAGGAAAAGGTGTTCACGGTCAAGATTTCCCCATATGGGAAAGTCACGGTATCTGGCAGAAAGCTCACTGTAAAATTGCTGTATGAACTCACCCGTTTCCCTTTTCGACATACCACTGCCCACAGCATAATCATACCAGAGGGATATGTCAATGCCGCCTTCCTGCATTATATTCTTAACATCGAACAAGGCTGGGTTCTCATATACCTTTGAGTGTTTGGTAAGCTGGAAACTCCCGAATGCAACAGAACGGATTACATCATTATTCTGTAAAATAAAATCCATTGTTTCCTTTGCTTCTTCATGTGTTTCAGTCGGGAAACCGAATATCAGGAAAAGATGGTTCCAGATTCCCGCATCAGTTGAATACCTGCAAATATCAATGACAGTGTCCATTTTTATGCCCTTGTCCATGCATCCAAGAACTCTATCGTTTGCGGATTCAAGCCCTAAATAGAGCATTTTACATCCTGCTTCTGACATTTTATTGAAACTTTCAGGAGATAACACGGACTCAAATCTCGAATCGGCAAGCCATGATATTCCGATATTGTTTTTAATTATCCTGTCAGATAAAGCACTGATAAGCTTGGGAGATAAGCCTTCGTCCTGGAACGTGAAAAAATCTGTTTTGTGTTTTGCTTTAAGACCTGCAATATCATTATACAACAGCTCGATATCACGCGGGCGGTACCTGCCAGAATACCCGAAACTGTGGTCGCAGAAAGTACATCGTCCCCAGTAACATCCGCGGGATGAAAGAACAGGGATAATAAGTTCAGGAGAGAGGTATTTATCAAGCGGGAACCCGTCAAAAACCGGGGTTGGCAATGCGTTAATGTCTTCGCCTTCCGGGCTTATTTTATTAACCCTTATTTCCGACCCCTCTTTATAAATCAGGTTTGGTATGTCCTTAATATCCGCTTTGCCCTCAAGGTGTTTTATGAGACCTAACAGGGCAGTCTCACCCTCATGGACAATCACGCTGTCAAAAACTGAAAACAGGTCTTGGTTACTGCTTAATTCGTTTACAAGCCTGGTAAAAATGCTGCCTCCGATATTTACATGTATGTCAGGAGCTGCTTCCTTTATGAGTTTCGCAAGTGTCAATCCTGGAATTAACTGGCTGGTATTGATTATTGAAATACCTACTAAACCGGGATTATTTTCAAGAACTTTCGGGAGGGTATTTTTCTTGAAATAATCAATAAATATGTTCTGCTCCCTGTCACTTATAGCCTGGAGAACCGCTTTACTTGAGCGGACAGAATAACTCATTTCATACGATTGGAACGTAAGGTTTGAAGGGTAATAAGCAGAAGATGCAAGTTTGAGCCCGAGTTCCAGTATCTTAAACGCCCTGAATAGTTCATCAATCTCGTAAAAAGCGTTCCTGTCCCTCAAGATGTTTTTAGCATTTTCCACTTCATTTATTATATATTCACCAAAAAGTACGGAACTGCTAAGGATAGCGTACTTATGATGTATTTCAGTTGATAACTCCTGCCCGGATTCAAGTTCCTGTAACTTCATGTAAGCTTTTTCATAATACTTCCTGAGACTCTGTCTGCTCAACAGGTCATCATAAAAAGTAACGTTAAGGTCTGCCTGTTCAACCTCGCACTTGTTAGCTCTTAAAAAAGCAGTCAGTGATGGGAGACTAAGGTAAGGCTGTGTTGGGCTCCACTGCGGCGGGAACAATAATTTTGTAAGCATTAATTACGGTGACTAAATTACAAATAAGATAAAACTTTTGGTGTTAGTCCAGAATCTTCCTTCTGGAGCTGGAATCCACGTATGGCTGCACAGCAGCCATACGTGTCTGCGTCCTCCAGAGACGCAACTCTGGCGGGGGTTCCACCAATAAATTTATACCACCACAAGCTTTATTGGACTTAATACTTATTCCATGATTTAAAGTGATAATTATGACAGATGATGAGAAAAAATATGTTGGCGATGAGTTTGTCGAAGAAGATGAAACTTTTGTCAACGAGCAGGAGCAGGAACTTCAAGGGCTGTATGATTTAGTATTGCCCCCAGGATTGCCCCAGAAAGTAATCATTGATGCAGTTGAAGAATTTAATTTAGAAGTTACAACACGGAAATGTGATGTTAAATCCCAGGATATTGATGAAGAGAACCTTCTGGTACTTCGCGGAAAACTCGATGACGTAAATAATGCACAGGAATTTATTTACAAAAAACTGAAAGAAAGATTTAATTATAATGGATAAATAGTATATTTTTTTAGTTAATATTCTTTATTAAATTCAACCATCATCCACTGTTAAATAATTCTGTTCAATAAAGGTGTGGGGTTTTAACCCCAATTTCTTTATAATTCTTAAAATAAACGAGCTTTATTAACGGGTCTTGTATATCCAGTCCCGCCACAGTTGGTACACGGGATTCCTTTCATCAGGAAGCCATTGCCTTTGCACCACTGACATTTCTTATTTGTATCAACGACCTCAACTTTGCCTTTAGCATCACAAACAATACAGGGTTCACCCTCATGTTTACCAGTACCTTTACAGAAACCGCATGTTACTTCACCAGGAATTCTTTTCTCAATTTTAATTGCCATGTTATATCACATCATCATAAATATTAGTATAAGATAAATCTTTTTGTTTAATTTTATTATCCCAAAAAAAAAATAAAGAAAAGTAGGCATAAAGCCTACTTACTTGTTACTTATTTGGCTGGGATTACGAATGCTCTCTCGCCAGCACAGCGGTCCCACTCTCTGAGTGCTGCCTTACCGAACTCGCCTCTTGGATCCTTGAAGTTGAAGTTGATAAGGTCATCAGCGAAGCATGTCTTAACCAGTGGGTTCACACAGAATGCGTCCCTGCCGGCATGTGCTGCACAAACTACTGAGGTGTATCCACCCTGGTGACCTACGTTCATTGCGTAGTTCGGGTAGTTTGCGCCTCTGAGTTCGGCAACACAACCTTCGTCTGATGCGACTGAGAACACGTTGGTAGCGCCGCACTGATCCTGCAGATCGTATCCGAAGAATCCGAGTCTGCCGTGTGCCTCTTTGTGGAGGTACATGGAGAGATACCATGCAGAGAGACCAGCGTTGCTGTGTCCTGTTGCAAGTGCTGTTGCACCGCCTGCTGCAATTGAGATAACCGTTGCTCTCTGTGAACCACCAAAGTGGTCTTCAAGTGTGGTCGGGTATTTCTCATATGCCTCAAGACCGTAGAGTGTTGTCTCGGTTGCGATATCCTTTACGGTTGCGATGTTTGCTGGTGCGTTTCCTACAATCTTGCCATATTTATCCTTGGCATACTCTGCGCCCCAGTACAGGAAGTCATCAACGATGTCGTTGGTGTATGCTGGTGTTGCATACATTGTGAAACCGACGCCGCCTGACATGTAGCCGCCGAGCCAGATCTGGTCGTACAGCATTGTTGCCGCGCTTGCAGTCTGCAAGACTGTGTTGACTGGATCTTTGGAAACCCTGTTGGTCTGGACAATATCTGCCATATGACCGAAGGATAATCCTCCAGGTTCGTTAGGTCCTCTTGCTCTGCGTGCCGGGATCATTTCAGCCATCTCAACAAGTCCAGCGTGCTTGGCTGTGAATGCAAGTTCACCGACTGCTGCTTCACCGGCGCACATGTGGTATGCGCTGATAAAGGTCATGCCGACCTGCATTGCCATCCAGCGGCTGGTACCTGGTCCGTCCTCAGTCCTTGTGACTATGGTTGGGATGTGTACTGCCTGCCAGCTGCTCTTGCCCATTGCTTTCTTGATCTGTGCTGCCTGATCCTTCGGGAATTCTTTATCGATGTTGATAACGAACTGCTTATCGATTTCATCCTGAAGGGTTTCGTCGCCAGTGAATACTTTCACGTAGCAGTCATCTACAAGTGCCGGATGGGTTTCGACCATGTGTTCCTGGACAATTGCTGCACCAGGCATAGCATGGTTCAAGACTTCGAGATAGTAGTTGATTGTTTCAGGAGTTACTTCCTTGCCTAATCTCTTCTCGAGTGTCTCGTGTGCGAGGTCAAGACCTACAACACAGGTTCTCCTGATGTCGTCCCATTCCTGCTGCATTGCTGCATTGTTTACGAAGTGAAGGTCGTCACCATCGCATACGATATCTGTTCCTGAGATGACATATGGGGTCAACTGTCTCTGACCCATTGGGATACCGGCAAGATGCAACTTTGGATCATATGCCTGTAATCCTCTCTTCTTGGTGATTGCTGCACCGCATTTTGCCATTTCTACCTTTCTTGGGTTCTGTGTATAACCAAGTCTGAGGTATTTGGTCTTCTTGTCGGTGATTCCTGCTTTCGCTGTGGAGCCGCATTTGTTGGATCCCCATTCTTTTGCGTACTTGATTTCCATTGCTTTCTTAAATTTTGGATCTGCCATTAGATTCACCTTCCTGATTCTGGCTTGAAGCCGTATCTGGTTCTTCTCTCCCAGACAGTCTGGACGTGTTCAATAACTTCTTTATCGCTTCTGAAAGCGACGTTGTCGATTCTATAGAATGTGGTTCTCTTAGCGGCTTCTGCCTCGCTCATTGGCTTGCCAAGGTTTACCTTTCTGTCGATTGGTACACCGACCTGGTCCTTGTCCATTATGATTGAGCTGCCTTCGAGACGGCGCCTGTCGAGCATGTCGAACATTGTGCCGTTCTCTTCTAACCTGAGTGAGTGACCGTGGACGGTACAGCCTCTAAGACCAGAAAGACCCCAATCTGTGATTTCAGTCTCTGCCTGTCTCTTGGTGTATTCTTCGAGATCTCTCTCTCTCATTTCGTTAACCTGTCTGCCAGAAAGTGTACCAGGGTCAACTCCTCTGAAGTTGATTGCTGCATGGTACGATCTCCAGTATGGTGTTGCCGGTGCATTGTACATTGAATCAGCGAACTGTGCGTATCTGATTCTGTCACCTGCTGCTGCGCCTGGTGTTGGTGTTACAACTTCCCTGACTGAGCATGCTGGCTCGCCCATTTCTGCAAGTGGGGGATGAGTGCTCGGATAGTCTGAACCTGGGGCTCTGTGTCCGAGGATTGCGGTTAAATCTTCATCTGAGATATCGCGCAATTTCTCAACGTCATCTGACATGTGTTTTCTTCTATTCTTGGCAACTGATGTGTTACCAGGATAGTACTGTGGTTTATATGTCATATTTTATCCTCCTAATTTTTGAATTGGTTTATTCTGCTTCAAGACAAAACCTAAGCTGCATTATCTACTCCAATTATGCAGAATCGTCCCTCAGCTTTTGCATGCGGGTCTATCATACCAAGCATACGTTCATCATCAAGATTAATGCGTTCATCAGTCTTGCTCCTGAACCCGTACTTGCCATAATCTGTCAAAGTGGCTTTCTTCTTGATAAAGAATCCTCTCTTGAATTCAAATGCGAACGGAAGTCCGCGCTCACAAGATTGCTTGAGCGGCTCCAGCACACTTTCATCTTCGACTTCAACAATAACATGCCCGACCATCACGTGTAATTCAAATGCCTGGTCTCCGACTTGAATGACCCTCTTATCAGGATGGTTTACATCAGTCCCTGTTCCGGGTCCGCATGTGACCTTCCTCGGAAGGTTCTTGCCGCCGATCAGCATTCTCAAAACACCTTTGACCTTGTCAATCTCATTTAAGAGTTTTTCAGCAGTCTCCGGCTGTAATAATCTCGCTGGGAAAACTTTTACCTGTATGGTTTTATCCGTAACTGAAACAGTATTTACCATTCAATTCTCCTTACTTATACAGCTCCTGCGATTGCCTTGATTGGCTCTCTGAATTCGTCGACTGAGCTGAACACATCACCGACTAACTTAGAGGTCTTTTCTGGGCTGTATATCTGCACACCTGCGTCAAGTGCAACTGCTGCTGCGACGCATGGTACTGCAAGTCCCTTTGAGTGTCTGGTAACTACGTGGTTACCGTTGAACACACCAGGTCCGCCGCCACCATAGATAGAGTGACTGAAGAAGGAGAAACCAACTGCGGCTCCCTGTACCTTACCATAGTCGCATCCTGGAAGGGATGTCTCTTTCTCGATGAGGTCGTTTACGTACAGCAATACTGAGGATACTGACTGTGGTGCTCTCTGAGCGCCGCAGTTAACGAGTGTTGCTGCGAGTGTTGCTGCTGCACAATATGCATTCCACTTTGGCACATCTGCGGTCTTATATACGGTATAGCCTGATGCGAATTTCTTATCTGCTGAAATTACACCGTCTGCAAGTGCTTTCTCGACACATGCATGGACTATTGTACCGATGGTACCTGTCTTGCCCTGAGCCTTTACGGTTCCATATACCATGTTGTTAGCATTCAAGCCCTGGTAGGCATATGCTAATAATCTGGTTCTTGCCTGGTTACCGACACCGTCGCCCATTTCCTGGACACCGGCGTTCTCAAGGGTTGAGCACAGTGCTGCTGTGTTCATTGCGCTGCTCCTGCAGGTTGCTGCAATGTGGTTTGCCATGACGTTCCTTAATGTATAACCAAAGCCTTCGTCCTTCTGAGGGATGTCGATAATTGATTTTACATGACCGCCTGCCATATCCAGTGTCTGCGGGTACTGTCCCCAGACTGCGGACTTGACTGTTGGTGCCTCGAACATATCAACGTTGAACTGGTTGATTATGGCCTGTGTTGTTGCTGATGCAGATGTAGTAAGTGAAGACACATACTCTGCTGCTGCGTCGATTCTGGCGGATGGTACCTGAACAAGAAGCTGCTTGCCTCCGTTCAATGCTTTGACATTTGTGTTGTCGCCGCTGTCCACTCTAACCATATCTTCTACGGCTTTTCGGATAGCTTCTGCATTCTTTACGATATCCAATTTTATGTTTTTGCCTGGAATTACTCTTCCTTTGCCACCCATTGCACCGGTTGCTAAGGATTTCTCGATTCCTGCCAAGTCAACGGCTGCTGTTCTCTTAATGCCGGTGACGATACTTCTTATAGCTTTGTTTCTCAAAGGGCTTATGGCGTTGATGTCTACGCCAGATTTGAGTTGAGCTCCTCTGTCGCTATATAGGTCTACTTTGTCAGCCACGTTTATTTACCTCCTATTTTATTACTTAACAAGAAACTGGTCACTTGGTCCAGACACAAAAAAATTACAACCAGTACGAAATTTAATAGGACACATAAAAAGTAGGTTACGTCCTATCTGACTTCGCACAGCGCTGTTTTTTATTGTATCTATCAACCATTACAATCCCTTGCGCCTCTTACCTAAACCTTAAAAGTACTTAAAGCTTACGAATCGTTAATGATAATACATTATAGAATAGACCATGGCGAAGCTTCACGCTTTTACTTCAGGTTGGTTCCCTGAAAATACTTATCCGCCACTTTCCAGACTGGTATCATCCATCTGGTCAGGTGCAGCTTCCCGCTGCTTTTCCAATACTTCGTTTATCTCTTCGCGAGTAAACGATTTTTCCCCACGTTCGTCTTTTTTTTCTTCATCAATGGCTGTCAAAACGTCCGTTTTGTAAAAAAGGTCTGTCTTGTCAACAAGTGCCCATGCTCCATGCTCATCAGAGAGGAACTCAGTTACTTTGCCCTTCGTACCTGTTGGCGCATATACCACATAACTGCCAACATGCAATGGGTTTCCTGCTGAATCACTTGTAGTTATACCAGCCATTCTCTTCTCTATTGGTATTACGGCTTATTAATAATTACGGTACGAATCATTCACGACTGCAAAAATGAGGACATTTTTTCCCCCATAGTAAATTTACACGCATCATGAGAATGTATTCAGGTACTCCAAAAGCTTTGCATGGTTTTCAAGTATGGTATCAGCCCGTTCCAGTTTATGGCTATCAACATATGTGGGGATAGCAACGCAGTAAATACCTGCATTTTTTGCAGATTCCACACCCATCGGGGCGTTTTCGACAACAATACATTCGTCGTTTCGCACTCCAAGCATGTCAACTGCTTTCAGGTAGGGTTCTGGGGATGGTTTTCCATGTTTTACGTCATTGCCTGAAACCATAGCGTCAAAAATTCCCGGATAAAACCTGCCAACCAGGCTGGCGACTATTTCCCTGTCAGAGCCTGATACCACAGCGAAGCGGTACCTGCCTTTCATCGCCTCAAGTTTTTCCCTTAAACCGTCAAACGCCTTTACAGTGTTTATTCTATCAAAAATATCCCTTTTCCTGCGGGCAAGTCCGGTGAAGTCAGTTGGCGGCATCCGTCCGGCTTTTCGGAACACGAGGGTGACTATTCCAACGTGGTTTGAGCCTTCAATTTCATAAATGTCCTGCCGTTTTATGTGGATGCCCTCTTGCGCAAATACTTCAATCCATGCGTCTGCATGGTCAGGCATGGAGTCAACAAGTACGCCGTCCATGTCGAAAATTAATGCTTTTATCACGGGTTCTTATGATTCCTGAAAGTTGATAAAAGTGCTGTAATTCCTTGATAAGGGAAAGCTAATATTGGATAGGGATAATTGTATAATTATAGTGGGGTTTAAATGAGCCAAATCTGGTTAAAGCTGGTGCTAATGTTAATGGTATTATTTTTGTTTGTTCCTTCAGTCATGGGAGCACATACATTTGATACCAAAGCAACAACTTCCCAGACTTCATGGTCAAGGTCAAATCCATATACCCTTTCCTATACAGCAGGAGCAGGAAGTACCGTAATGGTTCTGGGCATCGCCACAGCCGGAACTACAGCAAGGACAGGCGGTGCCCCTACGTATAACGGAATAGCATTTACACAAATTGAGTCATCAGTATCATCAGGGTCAGAAGGCAGGATTGAAATGTGGTACCTGTTAAACCCCCCAACAGGTTCTGCTTATACCGTATCAGTTCCAAACACTAATGCCCGTACCATGAATTACATGGTTTCCACCTATATCTCATCAACAGGCATATCAGCATTTGATGTTTCAGCCTCGAAGTCAGCTATTGCTGCAAACCCTTCCCAGTCTGTCACAACCACAAAAAACGGGGATGTGGTGATAGACGCACTTTTCGATGGTCATAATGATGTTCCAACAGCCAATACACACATTCTACTTTACAGCTCCGATGATGGGTCGTATTCAAATAATGGGCAGTATCACTTACAACCAACAGCAGGAGCAATTACTCTTGGCTGGACTGTACCCTCAGACGATTATGCCCTCATAACAGCGGCGTTCAAAGAAGTAAGCCCGATGAATATCACATCACATGGCAATAATTACACAAATAACAACACACTTTCCATTACAGTAAATCAAAGCACAGTGGTCAGTTTTAACTTAACTTCGAATATTAGCATAAACAGTAATACCACATCAATATCATCCGGTGTCACTCCCCTGTCAAATTCATCTCCTGGCGGAACAACATTCTTCGCTAATTTCAGTTTCCCTGAATACGGAACAAAATACGTTAACCTCAGTGTCACAAATACCACTGGCGGAAGTGATTATAGAAACTGGACAGTAACAGTAAACGATGTAACACCGCCCAGTCAGGTTACGAATCTTACAAATATAACCATCCCGACACACGACTCAATTAATCTTGGATGGGATGCTGGCACAGATAATGCAGGCGGCTCAGGTATCAAGGACTATCTCATCGATGTAATGAACAACAGCATAAACTGGGCGGCATACGAAAGACCCACGATTAATGCTACAGGGATAGCGGCAGGGTACAAAAACGATTCTTACTGGTACACATTCAGGAACAATATACCTGTAAACTGTTCTCTTTGTCACTCCACACTGGGTACAAGAGAATTTGCTATCGGGAATTTCTGGTTGAAGTTTAACAGTACGTACCTGTATGCTTTCGCTCATGTGGCGGATAACGATACAGACGCAGGAGACGATTATATAAAATTCGGGTTTGACCCGCTAAAAGACGGAGGGAGCGCCCCGCAAACAGATGACAGGCTTTATAAACTTTATGAAAACGGAACGATGATAACATATTCAGGGAATGGGTCCGGATGGGATATTAACGCATCACTTACAAATATCTCTGCGGTCGAAGGGGCAGGAAGCAATGGTCTACGTTTTGAAATGGCAATCCCGCTTTCTGAAATCGGCGCTCCTGTAAATGGAAGTTCCGTTAATTTCATATTCGAATCCGAGTGCAAAAATGGCTCGGATTTCCAGACGCGTTCAACTTTTTTCCCTGCAACTGGTGACGATGACATACCGTCAACATGGACACTCCTTACATACCGCAACTCCACGCAATGGGATAACATCGGCACAAGTACTGTTAATGAGTATTCCGTTAATAACCTGCTTTCTAATTTCAGGTACGGTTTCTCTGTTCGTGCGCGTGATAATGTCTCCATTGTCGGTAATCGTTCAGCATCTTTCTTTGGTCAGACCGCGGACAGGGAGGGTTATAATATCACAGGTTTTGTAACAAGCAGTGGAACACCACTTTCAGGCGCCCATCTTTCCGTCGGGGAATATGTCGTATCAACTATTGCAGATGGTTCATACACCCTGTCTGACTTAGCAAACGGAACGTACACTATTAATGTAAATGCCACAGAAATGGAGGGTAATTCAACCGGCATAACGATAAGCGGCGCTGACCAGGTTTTGAATTTCAGTCTGAATGATACTGTTGCACCGTCTGTTGCATCAAATACCAATAACGCCTATTTTGCAAACAACACCCCAATAACCCTTAGTGCGGCGATAACAGACATGGGTTCAGGCGTTAAAAACGCAACCGTCAACATCTCT
>PGYG01000116.1 GCA_002839545.1 Candidatus Methanoperedentaceae archaeon HGW-Methanoperedenaceae-1 | reverse complement strand
TAATTTTTGACCTGTAAGTTTCCATTCTTTAATCTCCTTACCATAGGTATTACTTTTAGATTTATATACCTGCTTATATTGGCATCTTTCAAAAAAAAACAATATAAGATATATTGTAAAAATTATAAATATGTTACGCTCTCCGCAAACCCCGCACAACCGGAAGCTGCACCATCCGCCCCGCCGGTTCATGATTAGTTTCACTCCGCTCTCCTAACCCTTTTTAACAATGACGTCCTTTTTACAATCCATGAACTTTAACAAGGGGAATAACATGGATTCAAAAGAAGCGCTGGTAGTTTTCGAGGGAGCTAAAATAAGAAGAACATGGCATGATAAACAGTGGTATTTCTCAGTGGTTGATGTTGTGGAAGCTTTAACAGATAGTCCAACGCCACGACAATACTGGGGTAAAATCAAGGATAGGGAATTTAAACCACTTGAGTTGTCCCCAATTTGGGTACAACTGAAATTGCTATCATCCGATGGCAAGAAATACGAAACCGATTGCGCAAACACAGAATCCATGTTCAGGATAATCCAGTCCATTCCCTCAAAAAAAGCAGAGCCTTTCAAAAGATGGCTGGCAAAAGTAGGATATGAAAGGATACAGGAAATAGAAAATCCCGAACTGGCGCAGGATAGGGCAAAAGAATATTATGAACTCAAAGGCTATCCGCAAGACTGGACAGAAAAAAGGCTCAGGGAAATCGCCATCAGGCAGGAACTCACGGATGAGTGGAGCGAAAGAGGAGTTGACGAAAAAAGAGGTTATGCCATCCTTACAAACGAGATTTCCAAGGCGACTTTCGGGAAATCAATCAAGGAACATAGAAAAATAAAAAGCTTAGACCCGATGAATAAAAACCAGGACCTCAGAGACCACATGACCGACCTTGAATTGATTTTCACCATGCTGGGGGAAAAATCCACAACGGAAATCACGAAGTCAAGGGAATCAAAAGGATACGATGAGTGTTTCGATTCTTCAAAAGAGGGCGGGAAGATTGCGGGAAACGCAAGAAAAGAACTTGAGAAAAAAACAGGAAGAAAAGTTGTAAGTTCTGAGAATTTTCTCAGCATAACAGGGAAAAAACAGACTAAGAAGTTGAAATAATATGCCCGGGGAAAATCACTTCTCGATTATCGTTTCCTCTATCTTAATCCCGAAATGCCTTGCTGTATCATCAAAATACACCATTACCTCATCATTTTCCTTAAGGTCTGTCACAGGCACAGGTTTCCCGTCTTTCCCGACAAGCTTTATGGTTTCAGCATTCTGGAGCAGGGTCTTAATCTTCACTCCTTTCACTTCCGCTTCCACAAGCATCAGGGGGCGGCGCTCGATTTTCACCCTGCCGATAACTGCCTGCCGCGTTTCACCGCCTGAATTTATTAACAAGACTTCATCGCCTGAATTGAGTTCCGAAAGGTAGCGCGTTTTCTCGCCAATTCTTATGTAAGCATGAACCGCGCCGGCATTCACCCTGAACGGACGCGCAGCCACGTAAGGACTTTCGTCAGATTCCGAATTCACAAGGAACAAACCGTTACTCTGGGAACCAATGAGCATTCCCTCGCCAGGAACCATCAGTGAAGCCGTATCCACACAGACACGGTCACCCATTCCAACCTGTTTTACCTTTGTAACCTTTGCAGGCACGAGAGCGAGTTTCTCCATTCCTGCCCTGTCCCTTACTGCAATGACATTCTTTATCTCTGACAGGTTACCAGTATCAAGAAGCACACCGTCTGAGCCGTGTTCAAGGGTTTCAAGCGCAAGTTTTGTCTCATCCGCATTACGGACACCTGCAATAATTTCAACATCAAGTGTCTGGAGACCTGCAATCAGGTTCTCAAGCGGGATGACTTTCCAGTCGGTACCGATAACTATCAGGTGGTCGCATGATTTCCCGAGTTCCAGTGCAAATTCCTCATATTTCTTATTCTTGATTATAACAAACCCTGCAACGGTTTTACCATCCCGCACAAGCCGGTTGGCTTTTGCAATATCTTCTGAACCAGACAGGTCGGAAGGAAGAGGTTTTGTCCCGTCACCTTCACTGCCGATTCCCACAACTACGATGTCAGCTTCATTACCAGGCGCTGCAACCCTGATATTGCCAAGTTCTTTTGCCTTTGCAACATCTTGCGCTTTCAGGAGTACGCAGTCTGCTCCTGATTCAAGTCCTGTTGTAACCAGTGGCTTGTTTTCGTCCCAGTTCCCGCCGTCTGCTTTTATCCAGACGGCTTTTTCATTTCTCACCGCAGTGCCTCCATTGCTTCTTCCACGGTTTTGCCTTTGTGGACTACAAGCGTAAGTGCGCGTGTCATGGCACTTGGGTCAGCATGCTGGAAAACATTCCTTCCTATAGCCACACCTCTTCCGCCTGCATCAACCGCATCACGCACCATTGCAAGGAATTCCTCGTCAGAATTTGCCTTTGGTCCGCCTGCCATGACCACAGGCACAGGACAGCCTTCAACTACTGTTTTAAAGGATTCAACATCACCTGTGAAATTGGTTTTAATAATGTCAGCGCCAAGTTCTGCGCCTGCGCGGGCTACATGTGCACATGCTTCAGGGTCGTTTGAGTCTTTTATATTCTTCCCGCGGGGATACATCATCGCAATAAGCGGCATTCCCCAGTGGTTACATTCTTCTGCAACAAGACCGAGTTTCCTCAACTGTTTTGCTTCTGTGTCAGAGCCGATATTGACATGCACACTCACTGCATCCGCTCCCATTTTAATGGCTTCTTCCACAGTACAGACCTGGACTTTATCGTTTGGGTCAGGACCGAGGGAAGTGGAGGCGCTCATGTGGATTATAAGTCCGATATCCCGCCCGTACCCGCGGTGTCCGTGCTGCGGCATTCCTTTTTGTAAAAGGACGGCGTTTGCTCCGCCTTCTGCAATCTTGTTAACAATATCCGCAAGGTCTACAATGCCTTTAATCGGACCCATTGATATGCCGTGGTCCATGGGAATAATTACCATATTCCCGCTTTCCCTGTCCATTATGCGTTCAAGACGAATTTTTTTACCTATTTCTGTCAATTTAAATCACCAATTCATGTTACTGTGTTACACACTCACAT
>PGYG01000036.1 GCA_002839545.1 Candidatus Methanoperedentaceae archaeon HGW-Methanoperedenaceae-1 | reverse complement strand
GGCGGCTGCGGAGTATACGTATTTCCAAAATAATTGGCAGCTGAACTGTAATGACAGTTGGCACACCAGTAGCTTCCTGCAAAGCCCTGGTTCTTGGAGTTTTCAGCCATTGGAATCTTACCAAGACCTGAGGTGTTGTGAAGCGCAGAACTTGTATGGCAGTAATTACAGCTATTCTGCTGGCTGCTGTTTGTCCAGTAGCCTGGTGTGCTGTTCCATAGGGCACCTGAATAAGTATTGGTGCTGTGGTTAATTGGAGCTGGCACTTTCGGGGCGCTCGCAAAAACGCCGCTGAGACCAGAATTCTGGTGGCAGGTCGTACAGTTAACTGCATTTGTTTTTATGGTATTCCATGTTGTGCCGTCCTGCTGGAGATACCTGACTGGATGGATGCTCTTTGTGCTGTTCAGGTGGCAGTTCGTGCAGTTAAGACCTGTGCTTCCGTTGTGGCGCTCAAGGTTCTTTATTGTAGCACTGCCGCCTGTGCCATGACAGGTCAGGCAATAACTGCTATTAGGAAGAGTCAATACTGGCTTATAAAGCGTACTGTTGTGGATTCTTCCTGTACTGTGGCAGTCTCCACAGGCAGGATTGGATGCAGGATAGGCTGATGAGTGGTTTGCTATTGTCTTGTTGGCATTATCCGCGAATGGGAATGCTGTAGAGGCATTGTTGTGGCAGTTATAACAGTAAGCATTCGTGTCCTGTGTCCAGCTCTTGTTCTTACCATAATGATAAAAACTCATGTTGCCGCCTGTTAGCCTGACACTGTCACCTGTGAAACTGCCGGTGTCCGTATCATTGTTATAAATTATCATCTCACTGACATTCTCATGGCAGTTGATACACGAAGCAATATCAGAACTTGAGTTTCCGGCTTTAATGTCAGAACCTGAGTAATAGTGTTCACTCACTGTGAGACCGCCCCAGCCTGTTGTCTGGGAATTATAAGTACCTGAAACAAGATGGCAGTCAGTACATGTCTTGGGTGTCTTATACTTGTCAGGGTGACCGCTTGAGACATTTCCATCCGTATCATGACATGCCCAGCATGCACCGATAACAGGGGCAAAACCGGCATTTGTGGCATTCAGGCTGTTCATACCGTAATGGACACTCAGGTTGGCAGCCGTGAAATTGATGCCTTTCGGGGCGCCGCCTGACAGACCTGTTACAAGATTGTGGCATTGCAGGCAGTTATTTCCCCCGCCTGTACCAACCTCTACGCTGTGGGGGGCATCCTTGGTAGTTAATATTGCAGCAGTGCCATGACAGGTCTTACATTTAGCATCTGTGAAATTAGAGGCGACAGTACCCGAATGGTCAAACCATGAACCTGAGTTATTCGCAACATTATTTACATCAATCCTCGGAGGTGTCGGAGACCATGCAGTACCGTTGTACTTGAACCTGCCAGAAGGAGTTGAACCGTTATAGTGGCAGTTGGCGCACCAGTACGTGTTAGCAAGGTCGGTACTGTTCATGGGGTTAGGTGTATCATAACCGCCCTGAATCCATTCTATGTTGCCAAGGGCACGCTTCTTGTGGTTTGCAAGAAGCGCATGGCAGTAGAAACACGGCAGGAATTTGTTAGTATCTGCTTTTATTGCTACGTAGTCGAGGTAGAAATTAGTGGCAGTGTCATCATCCCTTGATGTGTTACTATCCCTGAACTGGATACTGGCGTTGCCACTGTCACTTATGGCAGTGTAAGGAAGGGAATGATTTGACCACCCGTTGGATGTGGGTAAGGCACTGTCTTTAACCAGTTGATATGTATTGGAACCGTAGTCATATGCATAAATATGAAGGTTCTCATTTGGACCATATCCCTTTATCTTAACGGTATATTCTGCTACTTCAGAAGCGGCATATTTTGGTATACCCGTGAAATTATGGTTTACTCTTGATTCATAGTGGTTAGATGCGGCACTACTACCGCCGGTAAAACTGTGGACCCTTTCATATTCCACATAAAGGTAACCGGTCGTCCCACTTGCAGTCTTACCCATGAATTTTATTATCGGACTTCCACTATTATATTCTGCTGGTGTTAATGAAGTGTTGAAAACGGTAAAACTGCCGGTTTGTGTCAGATCACCTTTATCAACCCAGCCAGTTCCATTATATGCAAATATATCAAACGTATCACCTGATGTGTAATAGTTCAATTCAATATAATATAAATCAGATGCTGTGGTTGTGGATATGGGTGTGGTTATGTCCATTATTTTTATATCGCTATATGAAACCTGGAGCCATACAGCATCGACCTCTATACCAGTTGAATCTCTTGTTGCTGTTATAGTTAAACCTTGCAAATCTTCCCATGTCCATGTCCTGTCGACGGTTATGGATGTTGAGAAATTTGTTAAAACACCGGTGTTTTCCGAATGCTGCTGGGTTATTGCACCTTTATTATGTGAAATGGTCAACTTTTCGGCACCGCCGCCACTAACACCCTTGAACCGTACATTCATGGTAACACTTGTAATAGTTCCCCCCATATTCAGACCCGAAAAACTCCCAAGAGTAACATAGGCGCTACCGGTTGACCCCATAAGAGCATTTGCTCCATCAATGGATTCAGCATTGCCAGGATCTGTAACAGTGGGAGCATTGTCTGCTAATGACCCAAAATAAGCCACATTTGTCCCGCTGCCAGTCGCTTGCTCTGTAAATGTAGCATAAGCATTAGAATCACTTGCATTCTGGGCATTTGCTAAATTTGAAACGGTTCCCCATACATTACTATTTGAGTCAACATACGCATATTTATCTATTACATTTGCCCACCCTTCGGTCAGAGTCTGGTAGGTCCCGTCCACTGTTTGAGCTCCTGAAATGGCTCCAGCACTGCCGATTACGGACGACGAGGAGGAAACAACCACAGTTGATGACAGTATCAAGTTAGAACCGCCAACAGCAGCCTGCTGGTTATCCGAAGTCCAGAAGTCACCCCATTTTTGTCCTGCATCAGCATCCCCGCTGTGGTTCGTATAAGGAACTTGCGGAGGGCTAAGACTGAGTGCGCCTGCAAATGTTAAATTTGTGTGGCAGTTATCACAGGTCACAATATTGGAACGCGACCAGTTATACGAGACGTCCTGCTGTAAGAACCTGATATTATGAACATCATTAGTATGGCATTTTATACATGAGACACTGTTGTTGTGTTTGTTGAAAGTTGTATGACAGGAAAGACATCTTGTAGAAAGGTCTGTGTAATCAGTAGAAGTCCTGTTCGGAAGCTCAAGGGAGTGTTGCGGTCTATGGCATGTAGCACACGCTACTGTATTTGCCCCTTGATCATCATGGGCATGCTGTTGTGCCTTTGATATATTATACATAGCACGTATTCTGGTAGTCGCACTTCCCACGACCGAAGGTGGTGACCATGCAGGGACAGTTGTGCCGCTGATTGGTGTTATGGTATGACAGCCTGAAGTATTACACATTGGTCTGTCAGCATAATTTGAACGGTCACCAGCCCCATAATCATATGTTGCGCTGCCATCAACCTCATGGCAGAAAGCACAATATTTAGAACCTGTTACCTGCTGTTCAAAAGTCATGTAGGTTCCCGCAGGCGCGGCATCATCAGAATAGTTCCATCTATTGGAATCAAAAAGCTGTGTTGGCTGTTGGGCAGCAAGGATGTCAGGTGCATTTGCCTTCAAAGCATGAATATCAAGCTGGTCATTTGTGAAAGTCCCTGATACGTTCTCAAACCAGTGCTCATATCCGCGATGGCAAACTGCACAGTTAGCAGATTTACCTGTTGTCGTGTCTACATGTGTGCCATGCCCTTTACCGCTCTGAACGCCATTCATGCAGTACCAGCCTGAGATTAGTATCTGCTGGGGAGTGGACGATGCATAACCCGGATAGCTGACAGACACATTCATTACCATGTGGTCTGCAACAAGCGATGCACCTTTGGTCTTATCAAGAGTTACTTTGGCTGTATATATTCCGTCGCCTGATGTGTCACCTGCGATAGAGCCATCATCAACAAATGTTAATGTTTTATTGCCGAAAACAGTCTCTCCAAAATACTCTATGTGATGCCCCGTTCCACCACCCGGTGCCAGCCTCTTATAGTCTGAAACATAACCGGTAAGCTGACCTTCCTTACCTTTCATGATGGTTCCCGTTTCACTCAAGACCATAGCATATACATAAACCTCAAAGGGAGCAAGGTCTACACCTGCATAAACATAACCCGCACCGTTCTTTGTCGGGTCAACCCACCATCCCATATAATTTTTCTTATCCGTAAAAGCAACTACACTATTGGGAACGTGGCTTGCTTCAGCAGGTACAGCTAAAGATAAAAACACCGTTGCAAAAATAATTACAATCAAAAATCGACTAATAGTCTTATTCGTTTTTTGGAGATACTCATCTCCATTCGTTTTTTTCGACATGTTCCTATCCGTTTTTATCTTGTGGGTAGTTCCAGAACGATACCCATCCGTTTTTTACTGCAATCCGTTTTTTATTTCGTTTTTATACGAACATTATTGTTCGTTGTTAACATATATCTTTTGGTCTTCAAGTAAATTTCGTTGTTTAAAGTATTTATACCTTACCTATGCATGATAATGAGTATTATGAGCATTTATAACGATTAACCGGCTTATTTTCCGGCGTGCATTACTTAGATGAGACCTGTCAGCACAGCAGCACAACCACTTTTTAGAGCCTGATAAACGCTTCGGTTTTGTGCCGGCTAAAGACAATGATTTCCTGCATTACAATACAGAACTGCTTCAAAATCCCGCACTTTTTCCAACAAAACCTATCCAATCCCCAAAACCTTCCCCTGTTTTCAGGCTCATCTTCAAAACATCAATTGCAGGATTGATTCGCCTCGCATCCTCAACCATCTTATCAGCATCAGCATCCACCGCTTCTGCAATATCAATCTTATTCACAATTACAAGGTCTGCATTACTGAAAATAAGAGGATGCTTCTCAACAATATCATCCCCTTCACTAACACTCACAACCACAACACGTTTGTGCTCGCCAAGCTCGTAATCCGTGGGACAGATAAGGTTTCCCACATTCTCAATGAAAATAATATCCAGTTCATCAAGAGGCAGTTCACCAAACCCGTGTTCCACAAGATGCGCATCAAGGTGGCATTCTTTGCCTGTATTCAAACCAACAGTCGGGACACCATGTTTCTCAAACCTTGCCGCATCAATTCTTGCCACGACATCCCCCGCAATAACGCCGATTCCGTATCTTTTACCGAGGCGTTCGATTGTTTTCTCAATCAACATCGTCTTGCCTGAGCCTATCGCCCCCATTATGTTAAAAGCCGTAATTCCGTACTCATCAAGCCTGCGGCGGTTTTCGTGTGCCAGTTCCTTATTCACAGCCAAAACGTCATACCCGATGTTAATTTCCCCTGTTGTATGCATTTTCCACCTAAACCAGTTTCATACTTTTGCCAGCCTTCTCAAAAATACGCAGCGCTTCATTAAGGTCATCCCGTGTATGCTGTGCGCTCAGGTTTATCCTAACCCGTGCCTTATCCCGTGCAACCAATGGAAACACAATAGGTTTTGCAAACAGCCCTTCCTCGAAAAGCCCTTTTGAAAGTTCCACTGCGCTTCTGCTGCCGCCTGCCATGACAGGCGTTATGGGAGTTGAGCTGTGCCCTATATCAAATCCAAGTTCAGTCATCCCTTTCTTGAAGTAACGTGTATTATCCCACAACTGCCTGAGATGCCGGGGTTCATCCCGAATCATCTTTATCGCTTCCATGGCTGCGGCTGCCACAGCAGGAGGATGTGCTGTTGTAAATATGAAACTCCGGGCAGTATTAATAAGATATTCACGCAATTCTTTCCTGCCAGCAATATACCCGCCAAGACACCCGAAAGCCTTGCTCAGCGTCCCCATATCTATATCAACACGTCCTTCAAGCCCGAAATGGTCAACGATACCGCGCCCGTCTTTACCGAGCACACCGTCGCCGTGAGCATCATCCACCATAACCATTGCATCATATTCCTCAGCAAGTTCCACTATCCTGTCAAGCGGTGCGATATCCCCGTCCATGCTGAACACGCCGTCTGTAACAATAAGCCGCCTTCTTGCATCTTTTGTTTCACGCAGCGCATTTTCCAGCCCGTCAGTATCAAGATGCGGATAAATCTTTCGTGCGGATTTTGTCAGCCTCACACCGTCTATTATGCTGCCGTGGTTCAGTTCATCGCTGATAATAACATCCTCTTCCCCCATAATCGCCTGGATTGTGCCGCGGTTGGCAGCAATTCCTGCCACGAACACAAGCGAGGCTTCGGTATGTTTGTACTCTGCCAGCATCTCCTCAAGCTGGTTATGTATCTCCATAGTCCCTGCAATCTGGCGCACGGCTCCTGTCCCTAATCCCCATTTATCGATTGCCTGTTTCGCAGCAGCACGCAGGCGAGGGTGGTTGGCAAAACCAAGGTAGTTGTTGCTGCACATCATCAATACTTCCCTGCCGTTTAGCACAACACGGTTTTTCTGGTCAGTGCTAAGTACCGGAAGCTCACCGTAAAGATTCTGTTCTTTCAGGTTATTTATTAAACCGTTCAGGAAATCCATTCTGCGGCTCATGTTATTCATATCATACTCACCCCTGGGGTTATTGGTTTTAACAAAGTATATTAATGTACAACTGCAAAACTAATTATAGTTTCTCGGCGGGTTAAAATGAACACAATGAAAGCAGTCAGGAAAATGAAGGAAGGGGTTGGGCTTGAACTTGTAAACATCCCGATTCCAGAACCGGCAAAACATGAGGTACTGGTCAAAGTAAAAGCCTGTT
This sequence comes from Candidatus Methanoperedentaceae archaeon HGW-Methanoperedenaceae-1, assembly GCA_002839545.1. Lineage (GTDB taxonomy): Archaea > Halobacteriota > Methanosarcinia > Methanosarcinales > Methanoperedenaceae > Methanoperedens_A. The sequence goes on along the minus strand of PGYG01000036.1, from coordinate 9,596 downwards.
CCATGTGCGGAACAGATGTCCATATATATAACTGGGAACACCCATGGTCAGGAGGCAGGATTATCCCGCCAAGGACAATCGGGCATGAGGTATGCGGCATTGTCGAGAAGACGGGAAGCGAGGTCACGCTTGTAAAGGAAGGCGACCTTGTATCAGCAGAATCGCATATTTTTGACGGGAATTGTACCATGTGCAGGAGCGGAAACATGCACATCTGCGAAAACCTGAAATTTTTCGGGGTGGATGTTGACGGTTTTTTTGCAGAATATGCCATCATCCCTGAAGTAAATGTCTGGAAAAACCCGCCTGATATGCCTTATGAAATAGCAACACTCCAGGAATCCATTGGCAACAGCGTTTATACTGTATTCAGCCAGGACGTAACTGCAAAAACCGTTGCGGTCTTTGGCGCAGGTCCAACAGGATTATTTGCCACTGGACTTCTAAAAGCGGCTGGTGCGGCTAAAATAATCGTGGTCGCTGGCTCAACACTTCATCTTGACATTGCAAGGAAAATGGGCGCAGATATTGTAATCAACAGGCACGAATCCGACACAGTCAGTGAAATAATGGAAGTGACAGGCGGACAGGGTGTGGATGTATTCCTTGAGATGTCAGGCAGCGGCGCGGCGCTGAACCAGGGTTTGAAAACACTGCGACCTACTGGCAGAGCGTCCGTTTTGGGCTTGCCCACAAAAGAAGTCTGTATCGACATGTCAAAGGACTTTGTCATGAAGGACATAACAGTACGGGGCATTTATGGAAGGAAGATATGGGATACATGGGTAACAACATCGAAACTCCTGTCATCAGGAAGATTTGACCCGTCTCCTGTAATAACACACAGGATTAAACTTGATGATTTTGAAACCGGGTTTGAATTAATGAAAAAAGGCGAGGCAGGGAAAGTTGTGATGTTTCCCTGATTACAAAAATAAAACAGGGGTTTTACCCCTTGACTAAAACAGGTCTTTCAGGTAGAACTTATACGGTCCAAGGCTGCCGCCAAAGTTCCCTGCACTAATCTTCTTGACACCAGGAACTGTAACCGCTTCCTCTATTCCGGCTTTCATGGCTTTTTTAATAACATCTTCATTAAGACCGTTAATTACTATCTCATAAATCCCATTTACATCTGCCGGAACGTTCGTATCCTTTACTTTACCTTTTAATGACGGACTGAACTTCTCGTTAGTTGTAGCCTTCATGAACTTGGCATAGTTTATCGAGCCGACCTTTGAACCGCTTGCCACAATGCCGCCAGGGAACGGAGTGATTACTCCTTCAACCTGTGCAATGGCATCCACTGCATTTTCTGCTGCCGCAAGGGCTGCCATCTGGTTATCGGCAAGTATGAAGAAATTCCCGCCTGCTATGCCTTCCTGCGCCCCGACACTGTGCTCGGTTATGAAGTCACCTTCCATCATTGGTATCCTGTACGCTTTCCGTCCGCCGATTTCTGTTTCAGACTCAAACCCGTCACCAAAGAACTTTAGCTTGAATCCTGTATCGAACTGCTTCTCTGCTTCCGGGAGACCGTTGAACATGGCAGCAGTTGGCGCGGTAAGGACACACTGCCCGATGCGCTTTAAAAGCTGCTCTTCCAGCGCTTTATAGCCAAAAGTGCATATCTGGATGTATGCGCCGGGTCTTCCGTCCGGGGTCTCGTTTCCTGTGACAACTTTTTCAACGCCGGCTTCTGCAGGGCACATAATAACTGATGTCCCGAACCCTGTTGCTTCATTGGCTGCTACCAGTGCCCATTTTTTGGTGGCGCCTGTGATCAATACTCTAGCTATTTTTATCGGAAAAGCTTCTGCAAACGTGTCTTCTATTTCTACTCCGTTAAGTTCCATAAAATCCCTCTGATAGGTCTTTCCTTAACAGTATTACCTAATATATGCTTCGAAATGTTCTGCTAATAAGTAAAAAAAAAGAAAATACGTTTTTTATCTTGCCATTTCTGTTATGGTACGCTCTGCAAGCTGCTGCATTCGCACCGAAGTTCTCCCCGGACCTGAGAATTCATCTTCCGACATTACAGATGCAATTTCCTTGCCCAGTATAAATATGGCATGTTTATGTTCTGCTTTACTTCGATGGATCTGTATGGGGCTAATTCCAAGTGACTGGTACTGGTTAAACTCATTTGTGCCGCTGTCTTCAAAAAACCTCTTCATCTGAACCATCAATGTGTGTAGCTGAATCAATTCTTCCTTGTGGATAAAACCGCCTCCTATCTTTGTATACGCTGTTTACCGCAGATGCGGTAACTCTACATCAAACACCTTTCTCTCTTATTAAAATGGTTTGCAAGGAAATGACATACCTACTTACTTAACTTAAAGTTTGCGATTTAATTTTAATGATTCTTCATGACTATTTCAGTGCATTTTAAGGGTTTACTATGATTTTCTGGCGCTGTATGCGCGGATGCGGATATTCCTTTATATAAACCCCGTACACGCCCGGCTTGGTGAATGTGTAGCTAAATTCTTTATAGCGCGCCGTCATTATCGCACTTATATTGTCTTTGCCCCACAACTCTTCCTCACTGACAAGAGTAAGTTTCTCTTCAGGGTCTTCTGCATAATTGAACCATATGACTTTATCTCCTGCATAAATCGTAAGTGTCCTGTTTTTATAGTCATATAGTTCCCTCTCAGCCGTGCCTATCTTAGTAACCTTAATGAACCCATAATAATTATCTACCTCAGATTTAAATGAAACTGGTTCCCTTACAGGTGTAGGTTCGGGTGTGGGGGCGGCAGTAATAACAGGCGTTTCAGTTTCAGTTACATCAGGTGTGGAAGCGGGAGTACCATTCCCTGTTTCATCAACACAACCTGAAATAAACAATGATACGAACAATATTAATAAGACTAATTTGATTTTTACCATACCAGCACCTCTACAATTAATAAGTTTGTTTATAGATAATATTTTCGTTTTGTTCTCTGATATTGGTTTATTGGAGAGGTTTATATTAATGCACTGCATTAATTCTACTAATGGACAATATTAAAAGGAAAGAGATGAAATGGATTTACGAGGATATTGTCGGTAAAATCCCTCCTTTTTCCCTGCTCTCCTACCAGTACAGCATCCTCTTGCAATTGTTTTTCCTGCTTGTCCTCGGTCTTACCCTCGGTTTTATCTTTGACCTTAAAATAATGTCCTTGCTTTACGGTTCTCTTGGAATTATGGTAGCAGTAATGTGGAGTATGCTTATCCTGCAGCTCGGACCAACCCTGCGGCAGTTCAGGGCACCATTAAGTAAATATGAAAACGAACTTCTTGAGAAATACAAGGAAATCCTGTTCCACAAAAACCACTATGAAGCCCTGCCAGGGCTGGTTATTTTCATACTTTTTATGCCTTATATTTTTTATTATAATCCTGGATTACTGGATTACTGGATTGGAAAAACACATAATCCCGTACTCCTTGTTTTCATGAGCCTTCTAATCTGGGACATCTGTTACAGGATGGGGCTCGGGATATGGACTTCCGTACTTGCATTGTGGAGGTCAATAAATCTTGGAAAAATTGCAAAAAACAGGATTGAACTTGAACATACGCCGTACACCGAACTCCGGGCACTTCGGAAACTTGATATAAACAACGTCTTTTTCGGGTTAATCTCACTTCTCCTGATACCAATATTGCAGATTGACCGGGTTCTTGTAAGTGTCATCTTCGTTTTCGTGTTTTTTATTACTTTTACATCAATAATATCTGCCCACCTCATATCAAAAGTACCCTGGCTGCCTCCTGACATATACAACCTTGTAAAGGAATCAAGTTTTGCATATATTGGCACATCCAACCACGGGATGCCGCATATTACACCTGTGGTCTATGTTTTTGACGGACAGAATATTTTTTTTAATACTTCAAAAGAAGCAAAAAAACTGAAAATCATGCGTGAAAATAACAAAATCGCCTTCCTGATAGATAAAAGGGATATGAGTAACATCTACGAGAACAAGGCTGTGCTGTTCACCGGCAAGGTTCAGGTTTTCGGGTTGCTCGATATTCCCCTGCGGTTCATACAGATGCTTCGGGCACGTAAACTTTTCCAGGAAAAATATCCCGAATATACACAAAAATACTCAACTTCAAAATCCGAACTGCCAAAAGCATGGCAATTGACGCCGATTATTGCAAGAATACTAATCCAGGTAAAACCTTATAAAATCATATACTGGAGAGGAGCAAAACAAATAACTGTGCCGGTGTAACCATGAGAATCCCTGATGAAATGCTAAATATCCTGTACGGGAATTATTTCGGTTATGTCTGCACAAGCGACAGGTTCGAACAGCCGCACCTTACACCGGTATTTTTCATATACGAAGAAGATTCACAGAAAATATTTTTTATTACCAACGACAGGTCGCAGAAGGTAAGGAACATAACCGAAAACCCGAATGTAAGTATAACAGTCGATATAAGGGATACAATTAACCCGTTCAATAATGAAGGGGTAATGGCGCAGGGTACCGCCGAAATAAAAGAAAACGAACCGATTTATTTCCTTTCAGAAGATACACTGGAGTTATATATGGAGATATATACGGAATTTAAAAGTAAATACCGGGCTGTAATAGGAAACAAACCGCTCGGTGACAACGATGTCATTGTCCAGATAAACATACAAAAAATGGTTTACTGGAAAGGTCCGCACTTTAAATCCGCAAAAATAAGTGAGGAAGGAACAGTAATTAAAGTGACCTGACAGCTCAGGAGTACATTGGATTGTTACCTGAGCGCAATGCCATTAAAATCTGTTCCACAAAAACCTCAGGCGGCTGTGCGCCCACAAAAGATGTGTCCTCGTTGATGATTATATGGGGAACACTCATCACACTGTATTTCTGCACAAGATGAGGGAATTCTGTCATTTCGAGCACATCAGACCTTATGTGTTTGTTTTCAATGGCTAACCGTCGTGATGTCCTTGCAGCCGCGGGGCAATACGGGCATGTGGGAGATACAAACACCTGGACATGAACCGGCTTATTTATGCCTGCCAGTTTATTTTTAATGGCGTCTGGAAGCGGTGTCGTACCTTTTGAAACATCAACTATGTCATCCAGAACCACGTTAAATTCATATCCTGCGGCTGCACCATAATACCTGATTCCGTAATCTGACTGCCCGATTATTGCAATTGCCGGAATCTTATCAATATTATATTTTTTCGCCATGTCTTTGTCATTTACAAGGTCATAGACAGTGGTTTTTATTTTGGGTGATAAGCCGCCAAGCCCCTCAACCATATCCCTCGTTTCCTTGCAGAAATGGCATTCGTGTTCCTGTGTGAACATAACCAGCTGCACGTCATTTACAAGCGATTCGAACTTTTTATTGATTGTTTTCTTTTCAGCGTCAGAAAATACCATACAAATCACTCAACCGATTCGAGAAGTTTCTCAACCCTGTTAAAAACCATTTTCATTTCTTTTAATTCTGAAAGAATCATATAACTGAAATAAATTAATATCAAACCCATAATAGTAACAATAAATATTAGTGTATAAACAGCCGATTCAGTATTTGATTGGAATAACTCTTGCATCATTTGCATAAATTTTAACCTCCTAACTTATTATTTCCCTGATTCTACTTAATGATAGTGTTAATTCAAAATCTTTTGCCCTGTAAAACTTCTTTGTATAAGGCGGTTCTTCAAAGTGCCTAATCTCGCTTTCCACAAGTCCTGCATTCTCAAGTTTCTTAAGATGCAGGTACAATAAAGGGCGGGATATGCCAACTTCTTTTGCAAGCTCGGAAACATAACGCTCACCGTCGGCAAGGATTCCCATAATGGTAATGCTGTGCTCATTGCCAAGGGCATTCAATAGTTCAGCGAGCTTTTGCTTGTTCACCTTTTCACCAGTAACTTAAAGACATTGAAAATATTTAAATTGAAAGGAAGTCTGGTAAATAAATAAATAAATGCAGGAAGGGTTACTCCACTTCCAGCATATCCACAAACTCGCCGTGCCAGTTGTGGTACCAGACAGCACCTGTGTAACTGTTTACGCTGAGCATTCCTGAAATCTTACCGTCTTCCAGAGTATGTATGGTGTAATAGCCGTAGAACCTGTCTGCATTCTCACCGACTGTTGTACCGGGCATAACCCTGTCAAGGTAAGCCTGTGCATTTTCAAGCGCCTGTTTTTCGGTTACTGTTGCGTCCTGTGTGGTAGTCACGCCCTGGTTCATGTGCCCGTATTTGGTGTTCCACATCATGTTTGGTCCCATTTCAGGCGTTACTGCGCCTGTGTATTTATTTACAAGCAGTTCGAACGCGTGGATGCCTGTGCTTTTTTCCTCAACCTCGGCATAGAAATTGTTTGAGAATTCCATTACCTCTTTCAGTTCAAGGTCGGCATTGCCTGTTGAATCAAGATACGTTTTAACTGCGTCTGCTGCTTCCTTTAGGGTTAGCGGGTCAGATGCAGTATCGTAACCAGCACCGTAGCCCATCATGCCGCCGCCATAACCATTTCCAGCGCCGTAGCCCATCATGCCGCCGCCATTACCGTTTCCAGAGCCGTAGCCCATCATGCCGCCGCCATAACCATTTCCAGTGCCGTAACCCATCATGCCGCCGCCATTACCGTTTCCAGTGCCGTAGCCCATCATTCCGCTGCCCTGACCGCCGTAATTACCCATCATCCCGATTCCAGGGACAAAGTTAGTAATTCCGGTGTTCCAGAAGCTGCCGTCTGTTGCAGGTCTTGCCGCAGCGTAACCTACTGCCAGTACAATAACCGCTATTGCAACTTTCTATTCATGTTCATATTTTTTCACCTTATGTTTTTTATTTCATGTGTAAGTTTTACTTACACACTATAGTATACATTACTAACGTATAAAGATTTCGGATAAAAATGGATTATTTATTGAAAATTAGACTTTGGATGTAAGAGTATTTTATATTAAAAACTGGACGGGATGAACAGGATTTACAGGATTGGGCGCGTTTATCCTGTCCATCCTGTAAATCATGTCAAAATTAGTTAAATTAAGGCGGCACACCTACACCTGCAAGCTTTTAGATTATTTGTGCGGAACGTTTATATATAATAATCTCACTTCTAAAAAAAGGTGGTAGATATGAAGTTAAACACTCAATTATTTGTTATTATTTTACTTATTATAATGGTTCTTCTTAGTGGTTGTACTGAGCAGACTTCGACAACCTCAGAAACAATTAAAGAACAAACTAAAACCAAATTATCTTCTATAGAACCATCGGATTTAATTCTTCAAGTCTCTGATCTTCCATCAAATTTTACTATTAAGGAGAGGGCAGAAAGGGTAAAATCAGACCTTGACGAAGACGCAAAAAATCTAGGCTGGAAAAAAGGGTATTCTGTTATATTTATAAAAGGTGAGACTATTTTTGATATGACTGCTATTAGTCATTCAATTTCTATTTATCCAATTGATAATATATCAAAAGTATTAGACATCCCAAGGAAATCTAATGAAAATAGAACCTATGATGAATTATCTAATCCAAATATTGGGGACAAAAGCAAAGCATTTAGAGTAACAGAAAATAGCGGGTTTGAAACAAGAAGCTACATGATAGAATTTGTAAAAATGGATGTCTATGAGTATATATCTATAGGTGGGACTTCGACTGACTATGAGTTATTAAAAGAGTTGGCAAAAAAAGCTGAAGCAAAAATAAAATAGAAGCATCTCTAATTTTTGTTATAACCATATTTGCCAGAAAGCAGGACATTTTTCCAATATTGCTCCCTATCAATAATAACTTGGTCATCAGTTTTCATGGAACGATATTCCAGAAGTGAAAATTTAAAATTCTTTCTTGCATACTCGAAGCCTTCTTTATCGATTATTTGTGTCAATTCATCATTCCAACCATGACCTGTATCTATATACTGACCCCATCTAGACCAAATACCAGATTCTCCATATGCAGAGCCAACATACATCTTGCCATTGAATTTATCGACTATTAGGTACACACCTTTTACATTTTCAAGTGCTGCTTTCCAATCCTTTTTAGTTGTCTTAAAAATAGTCTCAATAATGTGAAAATCATGGTCAATATTTTCATAACCACTAAAATACTCCCCTGAATATGGTTTGTCGAATATTTGTGAAACAATCAATTTATCATAATGTGTCTCTAGATAAGGTGTATTATTCAGGCCGGGACTTTTACAATGGATTACTAATCTTCCGATATATTCTTGCCCATTCTCAAGCAATTCTACAGTATACGAAGCCTTGTGTCTGGCTTTGACTTCAAAGATTCCACCAAATAACCACTTGTCATGTTGATGGTAGCGAATCATTGAAAATATGTATTTTCGGGTGAAGCGGTTTATTTTTTCACTACGCCAACTATTCCATCCTTTCCATTCCACCCTACTTCGTACGAATACATCCAAAGGATGGTCTGAGCCGTCATATAAAGCGAAGTGTATTTTGTAGTCGTTTAAATTCTCAATTCCAAACAAACTGTCAACTTTTATATCCATATTTTGAGACCACCATATTTACTACTTTGTTTTTCTATAGAATCTTTAACTTACTGGGTTCAGATACGTGAAATATATCTTTAGCGCAAGTCAATTCCAAAGTTCTCGTAAATCCAATTAAAAATACTGTTAAACCAAGTACTGTGCTGTGTTACGGTTTCATTCAGGCGCGCTACGTTTTCCTGAATTTCTGGCACGCTTTCTTCTGTTGCGTTCAGTCTGCTCTTTGTAGCTTCAAGTTCCAATCTTAACCGTGTATTTTCTTCAGCTTGATATTCAGGGGTCAGTTTATAGAGGTTATCATAGATTGTTTGGTAATTTTTCGCATCTTGTAGATATGCCCTATCCACTCCATAAGTTCTTTGATACTCTTTAGCATCTATTCCTGCCTTTTTAAAGGGTGGAAGTTCACGGGGAATTTTGTTTGATGGAATTGCATAAGCATGCCACCCCGTCCACTCATCAGAATTTAATGAGATGAGCCTATTTTTAAATGAAATGATTTCTCCGTTTTCTGTATAAACATAAAGCTCATCAGTATTGACATCATCAGAAAAACTTAAAATTAATGTTGGCGCACCATCTATTTTCAATGGTTGTCCATAGCTATTCCATTCAACTGTTTTGCCGTTTATGATTCCCACTTTCGCCTGTCCGTCTGGAAAAGTCTCAAGCACGGTAGAATCATCAATATACGCTCCTGCTCCCTGCGTTAATATAAGAACGGCTGTAATAATAATAATAATCAATTTACCAATCATCTAAAACACTCCATCGCATTTCAATTATTTTTGGATGCAATAAAGTTTTCCAAATACCGATGACGAAAAATAAATACCCTTAAAGTAATATGCACCACATACAAAAATGTAAAATCATAAAGGTGGAAATATCATGGTATACGATGTAGTAATAATCGGTGGCGGTCCTGCCGGGCTGACAGCAGGGATATACGCAAAACGAGCAATGCTAAATACCGTTCTTCTTGAAGGAAAAGGAGTCGGCGGACAGATTATAGTTACAGACCTTGTCGAGAACTATCCGGGTTTCCCGGAAATATCT
>PGYG01000035.1 GCA_002839545.1 Candidatus Methanoperedentaceae archaeon HGW-Methanoperedenaceae-1 | reverse complement strand
ACGCACGTTTTCCCCCGTTTTTTTGTTTATGCAATATTTATATGTGCAGTGATTGGTTAAAGTCGTTTCGTCACTTTATTTGAAACTCGCCAAAAATATAGAGGGATATAACGAACTGATAAAAACTTGAACGAACTCCGGTTGTTTGAGTTCGTATCGAGTTCGTACGGGTTAGTTGTTTGTTGTTAGTTTTTCATACCATACTCAGAAGGCACAGAGGCAAAGCAATTATTTTCAACAATAATGAGAAAATAAGAAAGCAAATGAAAAAAGACTGAAATACTATGAGTTATACTAATATATTAATATGACAGCAAACGATGTTGTAATGCCGTCTGATGCTTTAAAAGAGAAGGGAGACATACATGTTAGATTATGAAACTGAAATCCTTGACGCAACATCAAAACTCGGATATAAAAGAAGTGATATCTTACACAGTGCCCTCAAGATGTATTTAGATGTAAACACAGACCTGAAAGAAAAGCTTGCCGTTGAACTTTATAAAGAGGGAAAAGCCAGTCTGGGAAAAGCCAGTGAAATTGCTGATATATCATATGAGGAAATGAAAGAACTTCTTGTTAATAATAAAGTTCCGATAAGGAGGGGACCTGCATCACTCAAAGAAATGAAAAACAGGGCAAAAGAGCTGGCAGAGATATTATCATAGATACTGGTTTCATAAGTGCTTTTTTAAAAATAAACCAGATTGAACTGATTTCAAGGCTTGGAAAAATTCATATTACCATTGAGGTTTATGAGGAATTGAACAAGTGCAGGTCTTTGGTCAAGCTGCTTGTTGACGAAATTCGACACGGGAAAATAGAATTGGTGGAGTCAAATGAATATTCACAATTACAGAAAAAGTATTCAAAACTTGGAGTTGGAGAACTCAGTGTAATTGCCTCAGCTAAACATAAGATTGCTTTTATTGAAGATAGGGATGCTGAAAATGCTGCGTGGGACGAAGGGGTGAAAGTGTATAATATCCCAGAAGTTTTACTTGCAGGGAAAATGACTGGCAAGTTTAAGAATACTGAGATTTCGAAAATAATTAACGATCTTCGGGAAAAGGATGGATATGTATTCAAAAAAGCGATTGAAAAGGAGTTAGTCAAATAAACCTTAATCCATGTATTACGAAATACGAAATCTCATATTTTTATCGTAATATCGGGTTTCCGGTGTTTTGCGCATAGGCATAACCGTGAGCTTCGGTATTTATATTTCGAACACACAGTCATAAAGTTGCGACAGTGTTGTCACGGTGTTCCCTGCGCCTATTGAAAACATTTCGTTCAGGAAATCCATTTCTTCTTCGAAACGGTTAATTCTCGTTTATTATATAGATCCCCTCTCACTTTTTCGGCATGGTGAACCGGAATGTCGAACCATTCCCCTTTTCAGAATCCAGCCATATCCGCCCTCCGTGGCGCTCCACAATCTTCTTACAGATTGCCAGACCGATACCGGTTTTCGGCTGCTCTTCACGGATATGCTCAGAGATAAGGAATAAGCTTTCATGGTATTTCGGGTCAATCCCAATCCCGTTATCCTTCACTGAAAAAACCCAGTCATCACCTGACTCGTCAGCCCCGATATGCACCTTTGGAGGCTCACTGCTCCTGAACTTGATAGCGTTATCAATCAGGTGGTTAAATAACTGGCAAAGCTGTGTCTGGTCGCCGTTTACCACAGGCAATTTATCATGTGTAATATTGGCTTTTGTTTTCTTAATAACCACTTTAAACAGGTCAAGTGAGTTCTGAAGAACTTTTTCCATATCAGTCGGCTCTTTCCTTGTCCCTATACGCGAATATGCGAACAGGTCATTAATCCGCCTTTGCATTCCTGCCGCGCCCTCAATTGCATTCTCAAGAATATCATAAGCTTCTTTATCAAGAGTTTTGCCTTTATACTGCTGTCCCAGAAGCGTAAGGTTGCTTGAAACGGTCTGTAAAGGCTGTTGCAGTTCGCGGGATGCGATATAAACGATTTGTTCAAGTTCAGCCTTTGAACGAGCCAGTTCCTTCAGTGTGGTAAACAGGTTTTCCTCGGCTTTTACGCGTACTCCGACCTCAGCCGAAAGGGAAGCTGTCCTCTCTTTTACCCTGTCTTCAAGAGACTCGTTGAGACTTCTCAGCTTCGCATGCTCTTCCATTAATTCATCATGGTACTTCTTGACACGAAGCAGCGACTTCACTCTTGCATTTAATTCTAATGAATTGACAGGTTTGGTTACAAAGTCGTCAGCTCCAGCCTCGATGGCTTTAATCCTGTCCTCGGTTTCAGTCAGGCTTGTCACCATTATGACAGGTGTGCACTTCGTCTTTGCATCGCTTTTAATCCGCCTGCATACCTCGTAACCGTCTATTTCCGGCATGATTATATCAAGAAGTACCAGGTCAGGAGACGTTTCTTTTACTTTTTCAAGTGCCTCTTTTCCATCACTGGCGGTCTTGATTTCATATTCATTATGTAAAAGTCCCGTGATAAGTTCAATGCATAACGGTTCATCATCCACTACAAGTATTTTTGCCATTTAAATCACTCTCCTTATTCATTATAAGTGGCAGCGTAAATATAAATATGCCCCTTTCCCCGGTACTGTGTTAATTTCAAGTAATTTTTGGGACACGCTCAGTGTCTAATGCAATTGTTGAAATCACTGGATTTTGGTATTGTGCCCTTTCACCTTCTTTTATTATTTTCTCTAAATCTTCCAACTCAAATAATACCAGGTCAGGCTCTGTTATTTTCTCTTTAAAGGATTTTGCGAATATTGTGTAATGTTCAATTCGTTTTTCATTGTTCCATTGCACGAATTTTGCTTTTTCCTTAAGATCAACAAGGATTTTTCTTGCATTGACTTTTTCCTTCCACTTGCATTCGACAAATAATATTTCTTTAGTCTGCTCATTAATTGAAATTATGTCAATTTCTGCGATGTTTCTATCTTTTGTTTCGGTGTCCCTGTATGCTCCCCACCATTTTCCAATATTTGTAGAATTTATTGGATTCGTAAGTTTGACCGCTTCCGCACAAACAATTTCAAACTGTTTTCCAACATAAGTATTAAAATTCTCTTTGAAATTTCGCTCAAAACCGTCAAATATGAATGAATCGAGGTCTTTTATGAACGGATAAATGAAGCCGAACCAGAATTTGAAGTAATTATCTTTTAAGATATAATTAGTATTTCTGCTTTTTTCTTCCGAAGTTATCGGTTTTATCAATCCTATCAAATCCAGCTCTTCTAAAGTGTTTAAATATCTCATCAGGGCTGTTCTTTCAACCCCCAGGGCATTTGAAAGTTCGTTTAAAGTATTCTTGCCTGCAGATATTTCTTTTAATATTGAGAAATATGTTTTTGGCTCTCTCAACTCTTCTTTTAATATTATGTCTGTTTCCTGGTAAAGCAGGGAACCCCTTGCAGCTATTGCTGTTCTTGCATTTTCATATACGGTTTTTGTGCCGTCAAACTCAAGAATATACAGAGGTATCCCTCCGGTAATTGAATAGAACTCGATGAGCTTCTCAAATTCTATATCAGGGAAGAATTTTACAAACTCTGTAAACGGCAGGGGGTCTACTTTCCACTGCCCTGTTCTTCTTCCGTACAGGGGACTTTTTCTTCCGAGAACTTCTGTTTCCATTGCGCCAATGCTTGAGCCGCAAAGGATTATGTGAATACCTGCTGATGAGAAGTGAGTATCCCAGTATTTTTGAAGGATAGACGGGATGGCTTTATTTGCATCAACCAGATACGGAAATTCATCAATAACAAGAATGAAATCCGCTATATCTTTTTCTTTAAGGTATTCTGCGAGCTGCTTAAACTGCGAAAACGGATTAACTTTCAGGGCGCTGTCTTTGAAGTATCCGGCAACTTCGGCTGAAAAAGACCCTATTAACTCTTTTTCCACTTCCTGCGTTGAAAGCAAGTATATGGCTTTTTTGTTCTTTATGAATTGCTTGATAAGCTCAGATTTGCCAACCCTTCTTCTTCCGTAAATTACAACAAACGAAGCGGGCTTTTTTATCTGGTTTTCAAGGAATTCCAGTTCTTTTTTCCGGTTTATAAATTGTATGGGCTTGTTCATAATGAACCTATACATACTAAACTATATAATATATAACCATGTTTTTTTGTTTTATCCTCCGCCCTCCATCTTTGCCTTAAGCGGCAGCGTGAACGTAAACGTGCTCCCTTCCCCGTATGTACTCTCAGCCCATATCTTCCCGCCGTGAAGCTCCACAATCTGCTTACATATCGAAAGCCCGATGCCAGTGCCTCCGTACTTCCTGCTTGTTCCTGAATCCACCTGGTGGAACAGGCTAAACAGCTTACCCATATCCTCTTCTTTTATCCCAATACCCGTGTCAGAAATCGAAAACTGCACCATGTCATCGATTTTTCGCGCTGTTATCGTTACAGTTCCCCCTTCCGGCTTGCTGAATTTTATTGCATTTCCAAGCAGGTTCATGAGTACCTGCTTGAACCTGAGCTTATCAGCAGATATTATGCCAGGCTCCATGTCAATGTCTTTTTTCAGCGTTATGTTCTTTTGTTCAGCCTTCTCATCAGCGAATCTCAAAATTTCATCCATCGTTTCCTGCACATTGAACGATTCAATATTCAGGGGCAGTTTTTCGCCTGATTCTACTTTTACAAGGTCAAGCATGTCGCTTATGATGCTAAGCAGGTGCTTTCCGCTGGTGTGGATATTCTCAACGTATTTCTCCTGTTTTTCGTTCAATTCCCCCAATTCCTTCGTTTTCAGAAGCTCAGAGAAACCCATCACAGCATTCAGCGGCGTCCTGAGCTCATGGCTCATCTTCATAAGGAAATCAGATTTTACAGCACTTGCGCGAAGAGCCTCGTCCCTGGCAGCCCTTAGCTCTCCTTCGGCGCGTTTTAGCTCTGTGATGTCTCTTACTGTGGCTTGCAGAACCTGTTTTCCTTTTAAATTAAAAGATGTAAGCAATACATCAGCAGGGAAATCTTCCCCGTCCTGTCTGCGGTGCACCCACTCAAAATGGTTCGTACCTGTCCTTAAGGCCTGTGCAATTCTTTCGTTCGCCGCTGTCAGTGAATCCGTGCCGTCAGGCTGGTACGGAGGCGAAACCTGTGAAGGATGCACTTTTGTGAAATCTTCTTTTTTCGAAAATCCAAACATCCGAAGCGTTGCATTGTTGCAGTTAAAAAATCCCTTTTCATCAAGCAGCATGATAGCGTCTGATGAACTATCATACAGGGTGTGGTATTTGTCCTCAGACTGCCGCAGCGCCTCTTCTGCCTGCCTGCGCTCTGTAATATCCAGAGAATATTCTATTACCTGAACCACATTTCCTTTTGGATCAAAAATCGGGTAGCAGTAAACCTCCACATTTCTGGGATTTCCGTCCCTGTCATGATGGACATGTTCCACCCTAACTGGTTTTCTTGTTCTTTTCACATCCTCTAAGGGGCACGGATGCCCTTCATTTTCGCACGGCGTGGTTTTCTTGTGGGAAACAGCATAGCAAGTCGCGTCCTCCCCCATGGCAGAGCCGGCAGCGTTTGCCATTGCTATTGTGTAATCGTTGACGTTAATCACGTAGAACGGATGGGATAAGGAATCTATTACCAGCTTAATGAATTCATTTTGGGACTTGAGCTGATTTTCATTCTGCCTGCGCTCTGTGATGTCCCTGAAAATTCCTGTAAGATATGTCCTGCCCCCGATAATTACAGGACCTGATTTAATATCAGCATAAAAGATACTTCCGTCTTTTCTTTTTACAGGAATGTCCTTCGCAACATCTGTTTCTCCCCTCGCCTGTTTTTCAAACTGCTCCAGGACATAAGGCAGGTCTTTTTCTAAATGGAGGTCACTGATACCGAGGTTCTTTAGCTCATCCCCGCCAAGCCCGAGCATCTCGCACATCTTCTTGTTTCCCATCAGGAATTTCTTTGTCCCGGTGTCAGCAAGAATAATCCCGTCAAGCGCATTATCAAAAATTGATTTGAACATTTCCTCTGATTCCACAAGCTGGAAGGTGCGCTCTGTTACAAGGTCATCGAGATGGTCGTGGTATTGTTTCAGCTCAGACGCCATCACGTTAAATGCGCCTGATAAAATACCAAATTCATCCCCTGAATCGATATTTACTCTTGTACTTAAATTCCCTTTTCCAAGCTCAACAGCCGCATCCTTAATCTGCAATACCGGTTTTGTAAATTTATACGATATGTAGATACCAATCAGTACCGATATAATAACAGTCAATAAACTGGCAAATATTATCGTCTTCCTGGTATTATCAATTGTAATTCCGACTGTTTCGGTTCTTTTGGCAAACTCATTTTCTTCAGCAGCCAGGGCATCATCAACCGCCTTCTGGAAATTGGTTTGCGCTTCCTCAAACTCTGTGTGCTTTTGAGTAAGTGCGGTTTCCGGGGCGTCCTGTTTTTTTAAATCAATCAGCTCAAAACTTATTTTATTAAGCTTTTGACCTGCAATTCTTATTTTTTCAAGATAATCTTTCTCGTCAGGGAAAAACCTGTTTACAAGCAGTTCGTATCTGCCAAATGCTTCGCCATAACTTTCCCATCCCTCTTGATGTTCTTTTTCTAATAAAAGAAGTGAGTTTTCATTTCCCTGTAAATGAATATATTCATGTGTAGCTGCAATTACTTGTATCCCCGCAATTTTCATATCTGTAAGGGCGCTGATAACAGGCAGGGTTTGTTCTCCTTCTGCTGTATATGCATTGTGGATAGAATCAACAGCATCGATTCCAGAATAAGCCACAAATATTACCAGCAAAGAGACTGTTAAAAATCCGAGAACCAGCTTCTGGCGTATGTTCAAAGGATTCCCCCCTTTACAGGCATGTGCGTCTTTTTGCCCTGGTAAAAGCATTCTACACCCCATAATTTATGCAATATATATACACGCTTAATATTCCTGTGCCTGATATGATATGCTAAAGACATATCCTCCAGCCTCGCACAAGTATTTTCATCGCATATTTCCCCCCTATTTTTTATATTTCCCAAGCAGATTCGTAAACTCCCTGATATCAACAGGTTTTGGCAGGTAATCGGTAAAACCGCTTGCTAAGAACCTTTTCCTGTCCCCTGGCATCGCAAAAGCGGTCACGGCTATAATCGGCGTGTTCTTATACTCAGGTCTGCTCCGTATCAGCCTTGCTGTTTCGATGCCGTCAATGTCAGGAAGCCCTATGTCCATTACAATCAGGTCATAGGTTTCTTTCTGCGCCATTTCAACAGCTTCTCCCCCGCTGCCTGCGCCGTGCACGGTAAAGCCCGCCAACTCGATGACATCCTGCAAAAGCTCCATGTTCAATGGATTATCCTCAACCACAAGCACTTTCATGAGTTCACCGCCTCAGCACATGCTTTCAGAGGCAGCGTAAACGTGAAAATACTGCCCTCGCCGTACTTACTCTGTGCCCATATCTTCCCGCCGTGCAGTTCCGAAAGCTGTTTGCAAATCGAAAGCCCAAGACCTGTTCCCCCGTATTTGGCAGAAATCTCCTTATCAAGCTGTTCGAATTTCTTGAAAAGCTTATTCATGTTTTCAGGCTTGATACCAATACCTGTATCTGAAACTGAAATCTCTGCCAGCTCCCCGTTTTTCTTTGCTGATACGGTCACTGTCCCACCTTCTTCCTTACTGAACTTTACCGCATTGGAGAGAAGGTTAAAAAGAATCTGTTTAACTCGTTGTTTGTCTGCTTCTATGAAAATAAGTTCAGGGTCAATTTCTTTATTAATGTTTATATTGTGTTTCATGGCTTTTTCTTTTATTAGCGTGAGAGTCTCGTCAATGGTTACCGGGATAGAGAGATTTTCTATGTTAAGCTCAATCTTCCCTGCTTCTACTTTAGAGAGGTCAAGAATATCATTGATAAGGGTGAGCAGGAAATTCCCGCTGTTATTAATATTGTCAATATAGCGTTTCTGCTTCTCGTTCAACTCACCTGCTATCCCATTGCCCAAAAGCTCTGAAAAGCCAAGGATGGCATTCAATGGCGTCCTCAATTCATGGCTCATGCTTGCAAGGAAGTCACTCTTGGCTTTGCTTGCATATTCCAGAGCTTCTTTCTCGATGCGAAGCTCAACAGCACGCTTTCGCTCCGTTATGTCGCTGAATACACCATACTTATAGATTTTGCCCTGTATTTTAACAGGGATCGCCACTATCTCCACATCCACCGGCGAGCCGTCCATCCTGAGGAACTTTTCTTCTATCAGCGGCGCGATTTTTCCCGCCTCTTCCATCAGGATTCGTTCTCTGACTACGTCGTGATAGTCAGGGTGTATTATGGACAATACTGGTTTTCCAACCAGCTCTTCAGGACTTCTTGCACCAAGGATTTGCGCGGCTTTGGAATTTACGAATATCATTTTTCCCTCGCAGTGGATGGCTATGCCGTATGGAGATAATTCAATCAGCAGCCTGTTCCGCTCTTCGCTCTCCCTGAGCGTTTCTTCTGCCTTTTTGCGCTCTACCTCTTTCTCTTGCAGCGAACCTGCCATCCAGTCAAACGCACGGGTAAGTTCGCCCACCTCGCCCCGGTTATATGGCACGCCTGTACGCACACCAAATTCGCCTGCGCCAAATCGCTTAGTTGCGCTCATCATTGCGTTCACATTTCGCATGACATAGAAATCGCTTCCAAACCATGTGATTGCAAGCATGAATAAAATAGTAATTCCCAGCCACGTGAAGTTGCGGACAAATCTGTCGTTGATATGCGCATAAGAAATGGAAACAGGGATGCCCACGCCAACAAAGATACCGGTTTCCACACCTTTACTACGCACAGGGGCAGAGGCAAACAGGCGGTTGACACCATCTAAGCCAGAAGCTTCTGCCGTACCTTTGTCCTGGCTCAGTATCATTTTAACGATGCCTGCTTCAGGCATTGACTGCCCCCCCCATTTCTCTGGCTCTGGATAACGTGCCAGGACAGTACCCTTTCTATCAATTACTATAAACGTGGAGTTTGGGGGAAGCTGCATCGTTTCCGCAAGTTTATTTAGCCATCTAAGGTCAAGCGAGGCTGCAACCACAGCCTGCAAATTCCCTTCACCATCATAAACAGGATAAGCCGCGACAATGACCGGGATGCCGGTGACGCGTCCTGCTGGCTGGTAATCGCCAATCGAAAAATTTCCGCTTGAGACTGCGCGTTTAAAGTATTCCCTGTCAGCAGAGCTGACTGCCTGTTTCATGGGAATTGCACTGCAAAATACATCGCCATCGGGTGCAACTGCAAAAATATTTGCATAACGCGAATAGCTCTTGTGAATATCAGCAAAGTACCGGGAACATGCGCCTGGGTCGCGGTTTCGAACCGCCGGATGGTGCGCAAGTGTTGCGAGGAGCTGGTGCGCCCCCTCGAGCCATTCCTCCTGACTGGAGGCAGAAAGCTTGGTCAGTTGCATTGTCTCTGCCTGGATTCGAGCAGTAGCAGCACTGCGCTCTTCAAGCGCATTGTTGGCGATGAATAGCATTGCAGGGATACTGGCAAGGATAATGAGAAGGAGCAAACGGACACGGATGCTTGAAAAATCAATACGTTTCATCATACCCACCTTGCTCAACTGTGAACTTCAACGAACCTCTCATGAAGGAAGCATCGTCCACGACTAAAATTTTTCCCACTTTCATACCTCCGTATTTGTTTTTATTCATCCCGTCTTTCAGGTTTTACTTCTGAAAGCATCCGTTTCAGGATGAAAGATTTCCCACTTATTTTTTGCATCAGCACGCGGGTCAAAGTCCACAACCAATACTTTGTTTCCGTCTTTTGCAAGACAGCCTGCAATGCTCAAACATGATGTTGTTTTACCGGTTCCGCCTTTTGAATTTACAAATGAAATACACGTTGTGTCTTGCGACATGTAACACCAACCCTTTTTTCCCACTTACGTTATTTTACTATTAATATAGTAAACAAGAGTATTGATTTTATTCCATATATATAAGTTACTGTTGTTGCAGTACTTCCGAAGATATAATAAAAAGTCTCAGATAAACCTTGTATTCGTGCTGATGGAGAGTTAGCCAGACCTGCCGTTTTATCAGTTTTTCCCATATGATTGCACGTTTTAATGTATGATAATATCGTTATGTGTTATTATTAACAACAGGACAGGAGCGCTCACCATCACAAAAGATAATAAATTCGGAATCGGGCTGTTTTACTCAAAAACACCCGGAATCGGCGGTGTAATCCGCCAGCAGGTTGAGGATTTTATAGTCGGGGAAATAACAAACAGGGTCGAGACAACAAACGGGAATTACCTGATAGCAGAACTGACAAAACATAACTGGGAAATCCATCATCTTGTGCGTGACCTTTCGCGCATCCTCAGGATAAGCCAGAAAAGGATTGGCTGGGCAGGAACAAAGGATAAACGCGCGGTTACCACGCAAAAGATTAGCATCTGGGAATTAAGTGAGGAAGAACTTGCGCGTGTCCAGTTAAAGGACGTGGAACTGAAAGTTGCAGGGCGCTCGAACAGGAAAGTTGCGCTTGGCGACCTGTGGGGAAACAGGTTTAAAATCACAGTGCGGGATATCGGGCTAAATGCGGATGAAAACCGCACAAGGCTTGAAACCATTTCAAAGGAACTTGAAAACGGCTGCCCGAATTTCTTTGGCGTGCAAAGGTTCGGGGATACAAGACCTGTGACCCATGTTGTGGGTGAGGCACTGGTGCGCGGGAATTTGAAGGAGGCGGCACTCACGTATATTGCCCGCCCGTTTCCTGATGAACCCGATGAGTTCAAAAACGTCCGCCGGTTTGTGTGGGAAAGCGGAAATTTCAAGGAAGGAATTAACAGGTATCCTTCAAAGCTCCAGTTCGAGATAGCCATGATGAACCACCTTATTGCACATCCTGATGATTTCAGCGGCGCTTTCAGGGTACTTTCACCGAATTTACAGAAGATGTTCCTGCACGCCTACCAGTCGTATATTTTTAATATTATCCTGAGCCGCCGCATTGAAAAGGGGCTTTCGATACATGAGGCGTATGACGGGGATATTGTGTGTTTTAAGAACGAGGCAGGACTGCCTGATACTTCACGGCTGCAAAAGGTAACTGCGGATAACCTTGACGGAATCAATAACCTTATCAAAAGAGGCAGGGCGTTTGTAACTGCGCCTCTTGTTGGATATGATACGCAATTCGCAGAAGGCGCGCCGGGTGAGATTGAGCAGGGTGTAATTAGTGAACTTGATGTCAATCTTGAAGGATTCAGGGTTCCTGACATGCCTGAGATTGCTTCAAAAGGATTGCGCAGGGAGATTATTATTCCAGTTAAACCTGAATTCAGTGTGGAAATGGATGAAATTAACGAGGGAAAGACAAAAGTTGTGCTTGAGTTTTCGTTGCAGAAAGGCGCTTATGCCACGACTGTTTTGCGGGAGTATATGAAGAA
The DNA here is from genome assembly GCA_002839545.1 of Candidatus Methanoperedentaceae archaeon HGW-Methanoperedenaceae-1. Classification (GTDB taxonomy): domain Archaea; phylum Halobacteriota; class Methanosarcinia; order Methanosarcinales; family Methanoperedenaceae; genus Methanoperedens_A. The sequence goes on along the minus strand of PGYG01000035.1, from coordinate 16,437 downwards.
TTAACCTTATCACTTTTCCCGACAAGATAAGACTGATACAACATGTTCACAATAATCACAGGCGCACAATTCGGGGATGAAGGAAAAGGAAAACTCGTTGACATGCTCGCACAGGAATACGACATTGTTGTGCGGTTCCAGGGAGGGGACAATGCAGGTCATACCGTTGTAGCTGAGGGGAAGACATACAAGCTCCACAACGTTCCTTCCGGCGTGCTGTTTGATGCGCGCCTCCTTATCGGTCCTGGCACTGTCATGAACCCGAAAATACTGCTTGAGGAAATCGAAATGCTCGCAGAAAACGGCGTGGATGTAACGCCCCAAAAGCTCGGCATTGATGCAAAGACAAGTATAATAATGCCATACCACATGGCGCTTGACACTTTAAGGGAGGGAAAGCGCACCGTGAAAATCGGGACAACAAGCCGCGGAATAGGGTTTGCGTACATGGACAAGGTCGGGCGCGATGAGGTACAGATGGCTGATATTGCAGACAGCGGCAGGTTCAAAAAGCGAATGTATGAGATTGTGCCGCAGAAAAAGAGCGCGATAAAGGAAATGAATGGCGACCCTGCAATTGTAACATCAGGTCTTGATGATTATCTTGAGATTGGAAAAAGGTTAAAACCTTACATAACAGATGTTTCACGCGAGGTCAACCTTGCACTTAATGCCGGGAAAAAAGTGCTTGCAGAAGGCGCTCAGGGTTCGCATCTTGACGTAATACACGGCACACAGAAATTCGTAACATCTTCAAGCACTGTTGCAGGTTCAGCATGTGCAGGTCTTGGTGTCGGTCCGACAAAAGTCGATAATGTGATGGGCATAATCAAAGCCTATATCACCCGCGTTGGAGAAGGTCCCCTGCCCACAGAACTCAAGAATAAAGACGGTGAGCACCTTCGCGAAAAAGGCATGGAATTCGGCACAACTACCGGGCGTCCGCGCAGATGCGGATGGTTTGACCTGCCGCTTGCAAAGAAATCCATCAATCTTAACGGTTACACAACTTTCGCCCTTACAAAACTGGATGTCCTGACAGGGCTTTCTCCCCTGCGGATATGCACAGGATACGAGCTTAACGGCAAAACACTTGATTATCCGCCTGAACTTTCAGATGAACTTGCAGGATGTAAACCCGTATACAAAGAAGTTCCGGGCTGGGGCGAGGACATAACAGGAACAACAGGTTTTGGTGACATGCCTGGAAACGCACAAAAATACGTCCTGCTGCTTGAGGAAATGATGGGAGTTACCATCGAGTATGTTTCTGTGGGGCCTGGCAGAAAGCAAACTTTTAAGAAATAATAACTCTGATTTAATAATTGGGAATTATGGAAAACACTGTACGTTTGAAGGTCATAGAAGCTGACCAGCGCGATGTCGGAAAAGGTATTGTCAGGGTTGATGAGAAATTCAGGGACGCAATCGGAGTAAATATCTTTGATGTTGTTGAAATAACAGGTGAGCGTTCCACATCTGCTATTGTCGGCAGGGCATACCCGCAGGATGAAGGGCTTGACGTTATACGCATGGACGGGCTGATACGCATAAACGCAAAAACAGGTCTTGGCGAGTACGTTGAAATTTCGGTTGCCGAATGGAAGGAGGCTAAGAAAGTGCTCCTTTCGCCTGTGACCGAGAATATACACATCTATGCCCCAAGCGAGGCATTACGGTCGATTTTCCACAACAGGACTGTTTCAAAAGGTGACATAATCTCAACAACAAGCGTGCGCAGACCAAGGGAATCCGGCAATGATATGATGTTAGAACAGGTATTCCAGGGATTTTTCGGAGGCTCATTCGGTCTCGGGGAAATCAAGCTCCAGGTTGTTTCGACAGTTCCTGCCGGTATTGTTAAAATAACAGATGTTACAGAGATTGAACTCCTGCCAGAGGCTGTCGCTCCTGCACAGGAAATACCTGAGGTAATGTATGAAGACCTTGGCGGAATAAAACCTGCCATTACAAAAATCAGGGAAATAGTGGAGCTTCCCCTGAAACACCCTGAACTGTTTAACAGGCTTGGAATCGATGCACCAAAAGGTGTCCTCCTCCACGGACCGCCGGGTACAGGCAAGACCATGCTTGCAAAAGCCGTAGCCAATGAAAGCGATGCTTATTTTATTAGCATTAACGGTCCTGAGATAATGTCTAAGTATTACGGGGAAAGCGAGCACAAATTGCGGGATGCTTTTGAGGAGGCTGAAAAAAATACGCCTGCGATAATTTTCATTGATGAAATAGACAGTATCGCCCCGAAACGGGCTGAAGTCACGGGCGAGGTCGAGAGGAGGGTTGTCGCCCAGCTTTTGTCACTCATGGACGGGCTGAAAGCAAGGAAAAACGTTATAGTGATAGGCGCAACCAACCGACCTGAAGCGCTGGATATGGCGCTTCGCAGACCTGGGCGGTTTGACCGCGAAATTGAACTGCGCGTTCCTGACCGTGAAGGGAGGCTTGAGATATTCCAGATTCATACCCGCGGTATGCCGCTTGAAGAAGATGTCAGCCTTGATGACTTAAGTGCAAGGACATACGGTTACGTTGGTGCTGATATTGCGGCGCTGTGTAGGGAAGCTGCAATGAATTCCCTGCGCAGGATTCTTCCCGAAATAGACCTTGACCAGAAAGAAATTCCAAAGGAGATATTGGATAAACTGATTATCCTGCGTTCTGACTTCGGGGATGTTATGAAAGAAATCCAGCCGTCTGCGCTTCGGGAAATACTGTTTGAAGTGCCGAATGTGACATGGGATGACGTTGGCGGGCTTGGTGATGTAAAATCCCTGCTCAAGGAAGCTGTCGAATGGCCCTTGCGGTATGCCGAGTCTTTTAAGCGTATCGGCGTGGAAGCCCCGAAAGGTGTTTTACTTTACGGTCCGCCAGGCACGGGAAAAACCATGCTGGCAAAAGCTATTGCCAATGAAAGCGAGGCTAATTTCCTGACAGTGAAAGGAAGCGATATCCTGTCAAAATGGTATGGGGAATCAGAGCAGCGCATCGCAGAAGTTTTCAAAAAAGCGCGGCAGGTAGCGCCTGCAATAATATTCCTTGATGAACTTGATGCACTTGCGCCTGTCCGGGGCAGCGCGCTTGGTGAGCCGCACGTAACCGAGAGGATTGTTAACGAGCTTTTAACAGAACTGGACGGGCTTGAGGAACTGCACGGGGTTGTCATTATAGCAGCCACAAACCGACCTGACATAATCGACCCTGCACTTCTTCGTCCTGGCAGGTTTGATGAGATGATACTCGTGCCGGTACCCGATGATAAAACAAGGCTTGAGATTTTCAAGGTCCATACAAAAAAAATGTCGCTTGCCAGCGATGTGGATATTAATAATATGGTGAAACTGACTAAAGATTTTACAGGCGCGGATATAGCGGCAGTGTGCAAGAAAGCAGGGAGGTTTGCAATGCGGGAAGACATAAATGCAACCGAGGTAAAGCTTTCACATTTCCTTTCCGCAATCGATGAAACTGGTTCATCAGTAACGCCGGATATCATGGTTCATTACGAACAATTAAAAGGGGAACTGCGCAAAAAACGGTCAAAGCAGATTGAACATCAGCCTGAGATATATGGATAATGATAAAAGAAGCCGTACTCTACGACCCGATTGGTGGAAACAGGGTCAAATGTAATGTCTGTGCCCACAGGTGCACAATTCCTGACGGGAAAGCCGGTGTATGCAGGACACGGAAGAATAATGGCGGAAAACTCTATACGCTGATTTATAATACCGTATCAAGCGAAGCTGTTGACCCGGTTGAGAAAAAACCGCTGTATCATTTCCTGCCTGGTACGCTTTCTTATTCCCTCGGAACTGTCGGGTGTAATTTCAGGTGCCTGCACTGCCAGAACTGGAATATCTCGCAGGTTACCATTGACAAGGCTTATACAATGGAAATAACGCCTGAGGAAGCTGTACGGCGTGCGGTGGCTGCGGGGTGCAGGTCGATTGCATGGACGTATAACGAGCCGGCTATCTGGCATGAGTACACATACGACTCCGCTGTACTTGCGAAAAAATCAGGATTGAAAACCGTGTATGTGACAAACGGTTACATTACACCAGAAGCACTCAGGCGGATTGCGCCATACCTTGATGCGTTCCGCGTGGATATAAAGTCGTTTTCCGATGATTTTTACAAAAAAGTATGCGGCGCAAGACTGGCACCCGTGCTTGAATCAACAAAACTTGCAAAGGAACTGGGGGTGCATATCGAGACCATAACCCTGCTTATCCCGGAAATGAACGATTCACCTGAAGAGATTACACAACTTGTCGGGTGGGTGCGGGATAAACTTGGAGAAAATACGCCCATGCATTTCACGCGGTTTCATCCCATGTATAAAATGAGCGACCTGTATGCGACGCCGCTGGATACGCTTGAGATGGCGTATGATATTGCAAAGAAAGAGGGTATGAGGTTTGTTTATCTGGGGAATGTGGGAGGGCATGAGTATGAGAATACGTACTGCCCGCGCTGCAATGCGCTGCTTATTGACAGGGCTGGTTTCAGTGTTGGCAAAGTCAGGATAGAAGACGGTAAATGCCCTGAATGCGGCGAGGATATACCGGTGGTTGGGTAAAAAGATATGCGGGTGCAGGGACTGGGCTGCTGTCATGCGCTCCATCCATTACGATAATGTTAATTGACAGAATGTGTTGTATGCAATCTCCAAATCATACTGCACAAAACTTTATATATTTGTGCAGTTAACTGAGTTATATGCGGGAAGTCATACTGCGGCAGAAGCAGGAAAAGGAGCAGATATTAAAAACGGCTTTCGTTCCGCGCGAGGTCTCAAAAAATATTGAAAAATACATCCAGAGCGATATAATCAAAGTAGTTACTGGGATACGAAGATGCGGCAAATCAGTGAAAAGGAGCTTGCAGAAGCCAAGAACTATGACGAAATCCTGAAATATGTAAAAGAATTTTACGGGGATGTAAACTATCTTCTCCTGGATGAAATACAAAACCTGCCAAAATGGGAACTCTGGACAAACAGCCTGAACAGAAGGGGATACAATCTTCTCATTACAGGCTCAAACGCAAAACTTCTCAGCGCTGAACTTGCAACCCACCTTACAGGAAGGCATCTGTCCGTTGAAATGTTCCCTTTCTCGTTCAAGGAATCTTTGCAGGCATCAGGATTTGAATTCAAAAAAGAATACACGCAGGAAGAAATCGGGGAAATTCTGAACCTGCTGAAAAAATACATTGATGTAGGGGGATTTCCTGAAGTTGCAGTAAAGGGATATGATTACGCCTACCTTCAAAGCCTTTTTGACAGCATTATATTCAAGGACATCGTAAAACGATATCGTATAAGGTATTCAGATTCATTATACGATCTTGCAAAGTATCTCATGTCAGTGTTTGCCCAGGAGGCGTCTTTCACAAAACTTAAAAACAGGCTCAATTTCGGAAGCGTCCATACGGTTCAAAACTACGTCAGGTATATAGAGGAAACATATCTTATTTTTACCCTCGACAGATTTTCATTCAAGCAGAAAGAGCAGGTAACTTCCCCGAAAAAGATATACGCCATAGATACTGGCATGATAAATGCCATTGCATTCCAGTCTTCCGGGAATTTTGGCAGCTTAATGGAAAATACCGTTGCTGTTGAACTGCTAAGAAGACGCTCATACGAAGGAGCGAATACCGAGTTATATTATTATAAAGACTATTCTGGAAAAGAAGCTGACTTCGTAATAAAAGAGAGCCTGAAAGTCAGGCAACTGATACAGGTGTGCTATAATATCGGGAATGCAGCCACTAAAGAGCGTGAAATAAAAGGGCTGCTAAAAGCGTCAGGTGATTTACAGTGCAATAATCTCGTTATAATAACATGGGATTATGAGGGTGATGAGAAAGTTGATGGAAATAAAATAGTTTATGTGCCGCTCTGGAAGTGGATTTTGGGGTTGTGATGGTGTGGATGGCGGGTGAGAATCAAGTGGCGTAAAAATCCTTGTGACTTTAGCAGTCATTGGACTGCACATCTATACGATGCTCCATTCTTCGTAGTGTTTAGGATTTGTCAACAGCAAGCGCAACAAGTTCACAGTTACAGGAAGAAGCTATGGCAATGGCATATCCTGACGCAAGCTCTGAGTGGAATGAACCGTCCACGGCTGATATTATTTTACGTTACAATCTTTATCCCCGATATATGATTGAACCCGATTACATTTAAATATTAGTCTTAAAACGTCTGGAATCCTTATAATTACGGGTTTTTCTTTCCTGAAACGATAAAAAATCCTTTCCTTGCGCTTAACCACTTCAACTGGGTTATAAGAGCCCCGATTTTGCCTTTGCCTGTTTGAGGATATGCTCCCGTAAAGGAGATGTCGTTCTTATCAAACCAGCCAAGCACCTCGCCCACAGAATGATAGCTCTCATAGGGGTTTGCGTATTTATCAGCGGCAAACGCTTTTTCATGTGCGCTTTTGAATTTCCTGCCAAATATTGCGCGTTCAACATAATCCATCCGCTTTTCTATATTGTTCCCCGCTTTTTTCCGTATCTTCATCCTCCTGAGCCTGTGCCATAATCGCCCGTATGTGTTATACAGACCCACTGTTATCGTACCGCCTGGTTTGCACATTCCTGCAAGTTTCCCGAACCTCGTGTAAGGGTCTGATGTGTGGTGCAGTACGCCAAGGCAAAAGATGTGGTCAAACTGGTTGAAAGGCGTGAAATCAGCAATGTCACACTGCTTGAAATCCACAGCAAGGTTGAATTTATCTGCAAGTTCCCGCGCCCTCAGGAGTGATGCGCTGCTCAGGTCAATTGCTGATACGTTTGCTCCGTGATATGAATAATAACATGCTTTTTCGCCTGTTCCGCATCCTGCATCCAGAATGGTTTTGCCGGATAGGGAAGTGATTTCCAGCCCTGCCGTTTCAAGGATGTTTGCCATGACATTGTGGTGGAGTTTGCCAATAAGGTCGTTTTCACTTTTTACCGGCAGGTATGGGTACGGGTATTTCTCGTAAAGCTGGTTTACAGCGCGCGCAATCTTGTCCATAATTTCAATCGATATATAAAAATAAAGGTGTGTTTCTGTTTTCCATGTTCTAATAACCTTGGATACCAGATATGACATTCGCCGGGATATGTTTAAATACTTCCATTCTTAATAAGGGATACATTTGAAGGTGAGTTTAGGTCAAACGAATCACAGAACGATGATGAACCTCCAGATCCTCTGTTAAAAAACGGATCTGGTTATTTTAAGGCTCTTATACGTAAAGCGCAGTTGGATGACATTTCCAGCCTTGTTGCGATTGAAAACCAGTCTTTTGCCAGCCGTGATTATCCTATTGACAAAAGGCAGTTCTACTTTTTAATAAAAACCAGGAATGTGAAAGTATTTATTGCAACTATCGAGGGACAGACGGCAGGTTATGTTTGCCTGCTCATGCGGAATAAAACTGCTGTTTTATATTCGCTTGCTGTTGGTGAAGAGCACAGGGGAAAGGGGTTGGGAAGCATGTTACTGGAAGCGGCAGAAAGACAGGCTTGCAGGGATATGGCGTTTATTATCAGGCTTGAGGTCAGTTGTATGAATAAAGCGGTCAGTCTGTATGAAAAACAAGGGTATTCAAAGACAGGAATAATCAAAGATTATTACGGTAAAGGAACAGATGCGTTTAGCATGTTTAAACAGGTTGCTCAGCAAGGAGGGGGAGAATTTGAGAAAGTTAACACTGGCAGATATAGATGTAATCCAGCCATTGCTTCAACAGCTTCAGGATAAGCTCTGGGTGTATTATACACCTGTCATCCTGAGTAATGAATCCGTTTATATTGACCAGGTTGAAGGCGCTACCCTTCTTTTATTCAAGGAGAATGGGAACTGGGACCTTATTGTCCAGCCGCTTGGGGATTGCTCGAACGGGACACTTGAAGAAGTGTTTGCTTACCTGGAGGAACTTAACGGGAATGGCAATGGCTCAATATACAATTGCACGGCTTCGTTTGCCAGCCATATCAAGAAGAACCGCTTTATAAGTAAAGTGGAATGCTCTGATTATATTTATAATAAGGAAGAGCAGCTTGCAATGTGCGGGGGGCGGTTCAGTGAGATAAGGAATCATATTAATTATTTTAAGAAACATTATAATTACTCGGTTTCTGCTTATACGGCTGATGATTACGAGGAGTGCGACCGCCTGTTTAATGGATGGAAGGCAAAGAAGGAAGCAAACATTCCTGTGAAGGATGAGCATGTGGCACAGTTGTTCCAGAACCTGTACCTGTTTCCTGACATGTTCGGGATAGTGATGAGGGTGGATGAGAAGGTTGTCGGGTTTAGCCTTGGCGGTTTGCTGTCGCCTGAGGAAGCAATATGTATTATCAGGAAGACGGATTACACTTATAAAGGATTGTCAGAGTTTGTTGACCATGAGTTTTATAGATGCGTGCCTGAGAGTGTCAGGCTTGTGAATGACGGGGATGACCTGGATTCTCCTTCTTTGAAACAGTATAAGAGTAAATGGAATCCTGTGGGATTCAGGCAGTATTATACTGTTGAGAATAAGTTGAATTGAGGAGAAGTTGCGGGGCGTGGGGGTTCATTTGTTTGATAAACGATTGGTAAAGGGATTGCATGTGTTTCAATCCTTGTTTTAATGGATGTTGCGCCCGAATTACTCTGCCGCAAGCGACTCGATGCGGTTCATGTAGTTTCAATCCTTGTTTTAATGGATGTTGCGCCCGAATACAGATATGTCCTCCCGGCGCCAACTTATTAGAAATAGTTTCAATCCTTGTTTTAATGGATGTTGCGCCCGAATCGTTTTTGGGTTTTGGTACGTCTTCATATTGTCCATGTTTCAATCCTTGTTTTAATGGATGTTGCGCCCGAATGGTTGAGTTTTGTCATGATATTATCCTATTATTCTGTTTCAATCCTTGTTTTAATGGATGTTGCGCCCGAATGCCGTTGGATTGATTGCTCCGTTGTGTGAAATTAAGTTTCAATCCTTGTTTTAATGGATGTTGCGCCCGAATTGGGTGGTTTTGCGCTGAACATGTATCTCCTTTAGTGTTTCAATCCTTGTTTTAATGGATGTTGCGCCCGAATAATTTGCCGTCTAGAAGGATTACTTTTAGGATTTTGGTTTCAATCCTTGTTTTAATGGATGTTGCGCCCGAATTTGATATGATTCTGTTGTATAACTTGATTGCTGCGTTTCAATCCTTGTTTTAATGGATGTTGCGCCCGAATCCACTACCCACAGTCACGACCCCAGAAATCCCCGGTTTCAATCCTTGTTTTAATGGATGTTGCGCCCGAATAATATGCCCCAACGTCAGGGCGCGGAGTGGGTATGTTTCAATCCTTGTTTTAATGGATGTTGCGCCCGAATATAAGACCTGATCCTAATGGATATACATATTATAGGTTTCAATCCTTGTTTTAATGGATGTTGCGCCCGAATGTGTTTCACCTTCACTACTTTTGCATTAATCTTATAGTTTCAATCCTTGTTTTAATGGATGTTGCGCCCGAATCCTTTCGTTCCTGGTTTGTCACGGCGTGAAAGAATGTTTCAATCCTTGTTTTAATGGATGTTGCGCCCGAATTGGTTCAATCGGTAAGGGGAGGTGAAAAAATGGTATGTTTCAATCCTTGTTTTAATGGATGTTGCGCCCGAATGTTTTTAGAATGGTAGATGAATTTTTAGATGATTTCCAGTTTCAATCCTTGTTTTAATGGATGTTGCGCCCGAATAAAACTTTTTAGAAGGGTTTGCGGTTGATTTTCAAGTTTCAATCCTTGTTTTAATGGATGTTGCGCCCGAATTGACGCCGTCAGGCGTCACACCTTGTTCAATATAAGAAGTTTCAATCCTTGTTTTAATGGATGTTGCGCCCGAATCTCTATCGTAGGCACTGCCCAAACTGCTGGGCTATAAGTTTCAATCCTTGTTTTAATGGATGTTGCGCCCGAATCGCAGTTATGGTGGCTGCAACTTTAGCGAAGGACAAAGTTTCAATCCTTGTTTTAATGGATGTTGCGCCCGAATATTATGTCGGTACTGCTGGAACAGTATCTGCGGAAACGATTGTTTCAATCCTTGTTTTAATGGATGTTGCGCCCGAATTTCCAATCCATTCGCAAATATATTCTATATCATCGATGTTTCAATCCTTGTTTTAATGGATGTTGCGCCCGAATTTATAATGAACCGGTTGCAGCGTCTCTTTAGCCGTGTTTCAATCCTTGTTTTAATGGATGTTGCGCCCGAATTCAATTTCTTCTTTCTTCAACATTGGTCCAGTCACTTGTTTCAATCCTTGTTTTAATGGATGTTGCGCCCGAATAATAATCATCGGTTGCCACCCTGCTGAATACAGACGTTTCAATCCTTGTTTTAATGGATGTTGCGCCCGAATTCCGACCATCTTGTGCACAGACAGGGCAAAAAAATGTTTCAATCCTTGTTTTAATGGATGTTGCGCCCGAATCAGATAATGCGCCATTGGGCGACTCTTCGTCAATCCCGTTTCAATCCTTGTTTTAATGGATGTTGCGCCCGAATTTGGGTAAAAGAATTTACAAAAACGTCTGAAAAGAAGTTTCAATCCTTGTTTTAATGGATGTTGCGCCCGAATTACAGAGTTTGCGTGAGTATGAGAAAAAACGATTGTTGGTTTCAATCCTTGTTTTAATGGATGTTGCGCCCGAATGTTCCATATCATTTCACCAGTTTGCCTTTAGCCAAGTTTCAATCCTTGTTTTAATGGATGTTGCGCCCGAATAATATATACATTTCCAATAAACATGGAACAACTAAGTTTCAATCCTTGTTTTAATGGATGTTGCGCCCGAATACATGAAGTTGGAACATCAGTAACTGGTGAAAGAAGTTTCAATCCTTGTTTTAATGGATGTTGCGCCCGAATCCTGCAAATTTTCGCCTGATTAAGGCAAAAGACGCATTCTTATGCCTTATTTCTTGCGCTCAAAATTCTTGTTACAAAATTATCGTTTAGTTTATAAAAGCAAGAAAATCAGGTACAGATGTTACTATAACAGCAGTCAAAGCATTTATTTTTAGAGTTGGTTTTACCTGGATAAAAGCCTTTGTCAATGATTTCAAGAATTTCACCCACAATTTCCACAGCCTTATCAAAATCCTTCTCCGTGAAAACAACCTCCTCAATATGGTTATTACTCCGCGTAAAACAGATAAAACCCTTTTTCACATCAACATTATAATTCTCTTTAATCATCAAGGCATGCAGCACAAGCTGGAACTTATAAGTCTTGAAAATCTTATCCTTAAACTCAGCAAACTTATACTCAAACGGCGCTGCTGTCCCATCCTCAAGAAAAACAACCTCATCCACAATTCCCTTAATATGATTCCTTTTCGACGCAATAAACACATTCAATTCCTTCCCAACCACACCCAGCTTTTTCCTTAAATATGCAGTATTCGTAATCCGCTTCTGTTCATGAACATCCCGTCCCTTCAATACCTTAAACCGTGATTCCTCATGCTGTGGAATATCAAGACACCGCATAAAATAAGTAAAACGAGGGCAGAAAAGATACTCAAGCACATCCGAAATAGTAACTATCGTTTCTCCATCCATACAAAATCCTCAAAAAAACTTCGTCAATACCTCATCACTCACAAGCTCCTTATCAAACGCCTGACCGAGCAGCTTGACCTTCCTGAAAGACTCGTTATCCATCGGGAAAATATAAACCGAATCCACATCAAGGTCGATTATATCCTCGCATTCAACCGCAAGCGAATCCCTCTCATTGGCATTCAGGTTTCCAAGGAACACGCTCTTTTGCACACGGTACAACCCTTTATCAAGGCAAAGATTAGCAATTTTCCTGCGTGTGCTGTTTTCAATAATATCATAAACCACCCAGAGCATTGTCACGTCATTCACCACCTATTTTATCAAATTATTAGCGATGTTATGGCACTTCAGTGAAATCGTATTCCTGACCTTCACATTACGCCCATTGTATTCGATTTCCCTGTCAAAAGCCTCATTAAAAGCAGTCACAAGCAAGGCTTTCCCTTCCTTATTCAGGTAAAGTCCGCCCGGAATAGTATCAAACAATCCCTCATGAACCTGTTTTTTTGAGAACAGGTTAACAACCGTCCTGTCAACATATATCCTGAATAACTCGATAATATCAAACACAAAGGATTTCTTATTGTAGTTATCCGTATGCAAAAATCCCATATACGGGTCAAGTCCTGATATGATGCAGGCTTTTTCCACCTGTGAATAAAGTATCCCGTAACCGTAATTCAGCAGGCAATTAAAAGCATCCTCAGCAGGGTCGCGGCTTCTCCCGTTGAATTTCCACGAATCGGGCATAATACTATTCAGCGCCTCAAAATATGTACGGGACGCCATACCCTCATTACCCATGATTGAACCTCTTTTATCTTCCATTTTGCCTTTCAAAGCCATGACTTCCTCTTTCAGTTCATCCAGCTTTCCGATGTAACCGGAAAGCGAGTTATCTCCGGGTCTGTTCTTTTTGAGGTCCTTGAGGAATACAATCTGGTTTTCAATTTTATCTACTATCCAGCTGCGTGCCAGATTGAATCCCACAACAGACGAGCCAGCTTCAAGCTGCATGCGCCTTATGAGGGTTGTGCTTCCGAGTTTTGAATGCCAGACCCTTCCGTAGGGGTTGCCGAAGTAGTCAAGGAACACTATGTCGATATTGTTCTCAACAGCAAACTGGATGGCATCGGTAGTTATGGTTGCAGATGTTGTTATCAGGATGCTGTCTATCTTATCTGCTGAGACCTCGAATGTCTTATCATCATTTTTTACAATGAAGCGGTTCTTTTCTTTTTTCAGGAATCCGCCGCGTGTATTTATTACAAGCTGCATTTTAGGGTATTATTCTCCTTTAAGGTAAGCTGCCTTATGGCGCCGAATCCTCTTGATACTGATTTACCGATGCCAAGGTAGTCAGGTATCAGGAAGTTCGTGTGGAATCTTCCGATGAAAACCATCATGTTAACATCCTTAAGCCTATTTTTCCGTATCTTCACTGAAACTTCGCATTTTATATTCCCTGGGACGCGGTAGTCGAGGGATTTTGACATGGAGAGCAGGTTTGCAACAAGGGTTTTTTTCAAGAATTCGTTTCGTTCTTCGCTCTTTAAGCCGTAGTATTTCATGTAGTTCTCCTGATTGAGCGCAAGCCATGGCGTTGCGAACTCATAGGAATGGTATCTATCTGACAGACCGAAATCCTGATTCTTTACAGAGATGCCTTTTTCAACGATTTCATAAACCTCCTCACCGAGTTTTATTTCATCGTATTTATCATAAACCTGTTTTAAAACTTCGGCGCCGTCGTTGACGCCTATAACCATGGGCTTGCTGTCTATCATTTTGTACTGCACCATAGGGTAGCGGTAAATGAGCTTATCAGCACTGTGCTGGTGTAGCAGGGTGTACTCGTTGAATCGTGTGGCGAAAAAGCCGCGGAGTTCGGAAGCTGAGCCATGGATGGGGCGGGTGGATGCGAGGGTTAGGGTGAAGGTTTTGAGGTTCATTTAAATCAGGATGACTCTATATTATTATAATTGTTCAATAAAATAAGCACTTCATTGAATATTGGCTCAAATTCAGGCACTTCTTTTAATTGATGTCTCAGTGAACTATTCCATGAGTTAAGGAAATATTCCCTTCGCTTGATGATATGATTTATATCAGGTGTCAATTTCTTAAATTCGCATTTCTCCTTGAATATACCCGGAACATGAGGAAAATTTGTATTTTTTGAAATATACCAGACATCATAGATATCTCTTGCCCTAGTTCTTTCATATAATGAACGAAGCTTTTCTGCCATGATTTCCTGAATGGAATACGTCAGGGCAGATGTAGAACAATCATCCGAGTATGGATGAAATACGTGTTTTTTTTCATGCGGGAGGACAAGTATCTCGTTTTCGGGTTTGGTTATGTCAAATTTGATTCTCAAAGGATTCCCCCCTCTCCTGAATATTCTGAAATAGATATTAATCTCATAGCCGTTGATGTTTTCTTTTGAGTGGAACTCATCATAAAAATCTATACCGCTTTCCCTTTTAGCTGTCCTTGTAACTTTTTTTACCAGACCTTCCAGTTCTGACAGCTCTATCTTCTTTAGCATTGTAAAATCGAGATCTTCTGAAAAACGATAATTTTCAAAATAGACTTTTCGCAAGCAAGTTCCACCTTTTAGCACCATTGAATCTATCTCTTGATACAGGGTTTTCAGTATCCAGTTTAAAGCATAATCTTTCTCGACAGCAGTTTCGGGAACACCATGCTTTCTTGCCTGTTCTTTAATTTCGATGTCGCGAATCATTCAAGTCCACCAATTATTGTCTCATCGATATTTTCGATCAGTTTCCATTTCCGGTTCAACCTGCCCGTACCATGCATTGAAGGGTCAAGCAGCGGGTAATTTCTGGAAAGATGCAGAGGCTTAATATCTATCGGTGTTCCAAGTTTGTCGCAGAGGTATCCAAGCCTTTTTATCACGGCTGAATTTCCTATGTCAAGAGCATATCTTTTGAGCTTATCCGTGTCAAGGTCTTTGTCAAGCGCTTTTGCAGCTTCTGCTATCCCGCCGCAGTATTGCGGTTTATCAAGACAGTCAACTACTGTTTTTTCAGGGTCTGTGATTTTGACGGTAACATCGTCTATCCATGCATTTTCAACTCCGAAGAACTTTTTACTAACTACCCTGACTATCCTGTACTTGATGCCGAATATCTCAGGGTTCTGTTCTTTTTTCCGTGAGGTTGTCTGTATGAAAACAGTGCCTGGCATCTGTTCTGTGAACCCATGATAGTTGAGGGCGCTCCAGTAGGCAATGACAGCTGGCTGGATAAGCAATGAACCTATGATGTATTCATTGACCGTGTATTCGCCTTTTCTGGCACCGAGTGGGATTATAAGGTATTTCCCTTTTTCTATGCGCTCGATGAAGCCTGCTTTTTCCATGCGGGAGAGTATTACTTTGAGGCTCTGGATGGGGAGGCTGCTTGTCTTTGCGGCATCTTCAAAGCTGAATGTTTGCCCTTTTCTTGCAAGGTCGTTGAGGAGTTGGTATTTTTTATTCATGTTTTAGTGCACTGTAGTTATCAGTATTGTTAACTTTGGTGTATGTAATTAGTACGCGCCTCAGGAAATCCCGATACCTGTATTCAAGCTATAATCACCAGCCGCCCTGCAATTCATGTCAATACACTCAGTCCCTTTTTTAGCAGTTACTTACATTGGAAACTACTTCCTCCTTAATATATTCTTTTAAAGCAGAGTGAAAGTGTTTTTTTACTGCGTTTGGATAAATACACCGAATAGTTCCTCAATCGATTCTGGTTTTACGATGTTACATAATTTAGTAACGTTACCTACGTTACCAAAATAACCAATCTGCGGTTAATAATTCCTTTGTGCAGGAGGCTGCATCATTTTCCTGTCGGCGCGCCGGACAGTTATAATTATTTAAACCATGGTTCGTGGTTCATATTCCACCTTTGCTTTGCGTTCTCTGCGTCTTTTCGGTGAATTTTTTGCTCAATTAAGTGATCGGTTTTGCTATAAGCGCCGCAAATTAATACAATTTTATTTATATATTTAGCTCATAAAAACAAAACTAAAGCTCAAGTTTCCGACATACTTAAATCCCGGAATAGCGTTAAAATCAATCATGGCTAAAAAATCCAAAACTACGAAGCTCACTTTACCCGTCATTGTTGAAAAAGACGAGGATGGGTTTTACGTGGTGGAATGCCCTCTTTTAAAAAGCTGCTATACCCAGGGAAAAACCCTCGATGAAGCCCTCAGGAACATACGCGAAGTAATAGAACTTTGCCTTGAAGAGGAAAGTGAGGATGAAGTCTATGACATTGCACATATCCAGGAATTCAGTTTCCACACGGTAGCAGTAGAAGTATGAAATTACCGGTCGTGTCTGGTAAAGATGCAGTAAGAGCGTTTGGAAAACTCGGGTATGTTACGGTCAGGCAGACAGGCAGTCATATTCGGATGAAGCATCAATCAGATTGTTCAAAAAAGCCGCTCACGATCCCGAACCATACAGTTGTGGGAAAAGGTTTACTTAAAAAATTATTACGAGATTCAGAATTAACAATTGAAGAGTTCTGTAATCTTCTTTAAATCCCCTTTGAATTCCTCAGTGTATATCATCATGCCCAGATTTTATCAAGCTCATCAGCGCTTCTTATTTCATGTATTCTGCCTGCTTTTACATCATTTCTGGAGCGTTTTATCCCTTTCATTAGAGTATCATCATTCATTATTTCAATGGTTTCAATCAGAGCTTCCAGCTCATCTGTTAATTTTTTTAGATTATTGAATGCATCAAAGCTTATGACAATC
>PGYG01000115.1 GCA_002839545.1 Candidatus Methanoperedentaceae archaeon HGW-Methanoperedenaceae-1 | reverse complement strand
GATAAGGAAATGGCTGTTAACCTTTTTGACGAGACAGAATCAAACCTTGCGGGTCAGGAAATGGCAGTTTCAAACGGCGGGAAAGACGTGCAGTATAATATTGAAATACGAAAGGCTCCGAAATACTTTGATATTTACCTGATTGTAATCGGGATGTTCTTTATATTCTTTGAACTTTATTACCTGCGCTGGAGAGGTGAATTGTAATGGAGTTTGCCCATCCGCTTGTACTGCTTCTTTTAAGTCCTTTGTTCCTTGCAGGCTGGTATGCCATCAGGAAAGGAGTGCCGAAACCGCTTATAATCTCAAGAATGATTATTATGGGTCTTCTTATTGCAGCCCTTGCTTCGCCGTTTGCACTTGAAATGAGTACGGTACGTGACGATGCGCCAAGGATTACCGTGATTTCAGACCAGACCATGAGCATGGATTTGTTTGATACTGAGAACGGGCAGAAGGTTTTTGAAGCCATAAAGTCAAAAACCCCGACAACTTTCAGGCAGTTTGCAGGGATGAATTCGCCTATCGGGGATGAGGTCATAGCATCAGGGGAAGGCGATAATAACATCGTGCTTGTAACTGACGGGAATAACAATTACGGGAAAGACCTGTTTGATGCCATATCTTTCGTTTCAAAGACAGGAACAAAGGTGTTTGCAGTGCGGCAGGATAACATACACAATGATGCCAGTGTGGAGATTGCAAGCCCGAAGAACCTGATTATCGGGAATGAGAATGTGTTTAATATCGTGGTCAGGCAGGCTGGCAGTGAGACAGGCTACAGGCTTGATGTGCAGATAGACGGCACATCTGTTATGAGTGAGGAGTTTACCCAGAATGAGCGCATGAAAACCCACGCTGTGTCACATACATTCAACACGCTGGGCACGCATACAATAACTGCAAAGATTACACCAGATGGAGAGGACAGGTTCAACCTGAATAACGTGTTTTATAAATCTGTGTTCGTTGTGCCAAAACCGAAAGTTCTTGTGCTGGCATCTGATACCGGTTCTCCGCTTTATGAGATTTCATCGAGCCTGTATGATGTTTCAACGACTGCTTCCATGCCTGATGATATGGGTGTTTACAAGGTTGTGATTGCCGACAACCGCGCTGTCGGGCAGTTGAGCGCTGACGCAATTCGTAATTATGTGGGCAACGGCGGCGGGTTTGTGGTTGTGGGCGGGGATTCTGCTTATGATAAAGGGGATTACAATAACTCGCCTGTGGAAGCTATGTTGCCTATTATTTCAAGGGCTGCTGAGTATAAAGGGGGGAAGAATATTGTATTGGTTCTTGACGCATCGGGAAGCACAGTCGGCGGTGACCCAACAACAGGTCTTACATTTATCGGTCTTATTGATGCAAATGCCTTGAGTGTTATCGAATTTATAGGGCGCGACAGCAGTGTGGGTGTTGTGGCTTTTGGTGGAGAAACTGCAAATACAGATATACTACCATTAAATAGTCAGGTTAATAAAGCAAAACTTGAACAATTTATCAAAGATATTGGTCCAAAAGGAGGAGATAATCCTACTGACCTTGATAATGGATTGCGTTCTGCCGAAAAATTACTTAATTCAGTTAGCGGTACAAAGGAGATTATTGTAATATCAGATGGCAGAATGCCGTCCAAAGGCGAAGGGTTTGAATTGATAAAAGATACTGTTGTGGATTTAATGAATAAAGAAATTAACATCCATTTTACACAGATACTTACATCCTATGAAACCGACCCAAAGGCAAATCCATTGTATGAGGAACTGGCTAAAGTTTCAACTGGGGGTAAAGTAAACGTTCTTACTCCTGCTGATAAGATATGCGATGAAGATTTTTGTCTAGAAGAAGAAGTAAAACCCGACACGGTCCCAACCCCAACACCAACCCCTGAAATCACATACGAGTATCCCCTCATCGCAGTAAACACAGAACATTTCATTACAAAATTCGTCAATATCACAGCCTCAATAACCGGATACAACGATGTCACGCCCAAACTCGGCTCTGAACGCCTTGTTTCAACAACGCGCGGC
>PGYG01000114.1 GCA_002839545.1 Candidatus Methanoperedentaceae archaeon HGW-Methanoperedenaceae-1 | reverse complement strand
GCGGCGTTTGTGTTCTCTTCATTTTGCCAGAACATCTCATCACGAATAACATTAAAATCCAGCCCCTGTAAGAATAACAGGTACATGTCCTCGCGGTCGCGTTCCCTTGATGTAACACTTTTGAAGATGAAAATATCCTCTAAAGATATCATATTAACCGAAACCCTGTCCATCGAAAAAAGAGCCACAGCACGGTTAACCATTGCATCGGAAAGTTTTAACCCGCCGCATATAACATTAACGAATATGTCCCATCTGAAACCGTCCTGATTTTCCATTATCAGGCTTGCTTGCATCTCTTTATAAGGTCCGCGAATAGCGGGGATAGAATAACCCATACGTTTAAGCGCCACCTTCAGCAGGGTCATGTCATTTCCCGACCTGACAACAACATCAATATCTTTGGTTGCGTCTTTTAAGTTCTGGAAACTCATGGAACCGCCGCCGATGAGGTAAAGGTCTATACGTCCTGTTACCAACCCGTCCAGTTTTTCCATTTCTTTTTTCAGGTATTCACGGTCAAACACCTTAATTCACCACAAGGCTGTCAAATAAGTCCATGTATTCATCCCACGGAAGTACAAAAGTACTGTTTTTCTCTTTTGTGTCAATATATTCCAGAAGCGACTTTACATGGTCTTCCATGTCGTAAAGCCTGCCAGTAGTTAACAGGTCTTTTGTACCTGAGTGCATAATAAAGGCTGCGGCATAGGAATTATAGATTGGGTTTTGCGGGTCTATCAGTATCATGTGGATGACGTGGTCTTCTACTGATAGCTTTCGTCTTGTGTAAAAATAGTATCGCGTTGTGGTTATTGTCCTGAGATTGTATTCAAAGAACACAGTCGTTGCAGTGGGCTGGATATTTGATTCGCTGTTATACTCCGGGGCGGTCTGTGTCTTAAACAGGAATTCATGACCTCGCTGCCAGAGTATTACTGCGTCAACTGCAATATCCTGAAGGCGCTGGTTTGCGATATAGCGCCAGTAGTTGCTGACAAAACCTGCTATCTGGCGGTGGCGTTTGTTCAGTACGAACCTTCGTTTTTCTTTGAGTACGATACCGTATCTGGATAGTTTTAAGAGCGCTGTTGAAACCGTGTGCCTGTTAAGCCCTGTCATTGCTGCGATGTCTGTGATGTTGTGGAGTTGTGTTATTGCACTTAAGACTTCAAGGGATGAAGAGGAGAATATATCTTCTGACTGAAGTCTTGGGTATTCGTTCAGGAATTCTGCCAGTGAGCGTGCATGAAGTGTGATAGCCCGTGCTGCAAATACCTTTTTGCCATCCCTTTGTTTTTGTGCAAGTCCTTCTTCTATTAGTGAGGAGACGGCTGTGGATATTGTGGAATGGTTTAATCCAAGCATGCCAGCTATGTCCGATATGGACTTTTGTTCTTTTAGTTCCTTGAATATTGCAAAGGTTGTGGGATTTGGCATATTGTATAATAGTAACAAAATCATATATAAATGTTGTTGGTTTTATTGGACATAATTGTTTTAAATCCTCATCCATTGTCTGCTCAATAAACGGTAACGCTGGATATGGAAATACAGCATAACCATTAACAGGTTATATTATAAACCGCTGCTTTTCCTGTGTTTGGTGTTCATTTCCTCTAAATCCGCGTGAGTTTAGCAAGTTTTTTATTGATAGCCCGTAGTAATCTCATTAACTTTTATGAGTTCAATAATTATTTTACTAATAGTCTTTACACTTATTGCAGTCAGGCAGGTCGGGAAGGTCAGGCTGCGCATATGGCAGATAATGCTTTCCGGCGCACTGGCAGTCCTGTTAACCGGGCAGATTTCCCCGGTGGAAGCGTTCACGTCAATTGATGCTGATGTGATGTTATTCCTGTTTGGCATGTTCGTTGTGGGGCAGGCTCTTGAAGACAGCGGATATCTTGCACACATCTCCTACAGGATATTCAGTAACGTGAAATCCGCAGAGCTCCTGGTACTCTACATTCTTTTTGGAATGGGTATTGCGTCTTCATTTTTAATGAATGACACACTGGCAATAATCGGGACACCTGTTGTTTTGATGCTTTCCACACAAAAAAGAATCAACCCGAAACTTATGCTGATGGCGCTGGCATTTGG
>PGYG01000034.1 GCA_002839545.1 Candidatus Methanoperedentaceae archaeon HGW-Methanoperedenaceae-1 | reverse complement strand
ACCTCGCCATAGACTACCGTGTCCAGTATCATAATCCCAGCTCCATAACAAATTTCGTTGTCAGCACGCTCATTCTCCGCGCAGCATAATACTCAATGGACTTTTCCATTCCGGTTTTAATCGGGGCATCTATAAAATCGGTTTCTGCAATCATTTCACTCAATACCCTCATGTGTGCCCTCATGGAAACCCTGTCTTTACCATAGTAAATTTTCATCCCGTAAGCGTTAAAAACAGCCTTTGTAATTTCAATCCATTTTGAAGTTGTATTATTTATATTGAGTTCAAGCACTCCTTCATGCAGTATGTCGGCTGGCGGCATTGAGCCGTAAACATCGCTAAACCAGTATTTGCAGATAAGCCCGTTCCTGGCATCACCATAAAGGGAGAACTTTTGCGGCATCAATGTAATGCTGTCAAGAATATCGTAACTCCTGTGGCTGTTTAAGAAAACACCAATTTCAACCGGGAACTTGAGGTATATCTTGCTCTCAGATTTTGGCTCAACCATGACTGGTTTCCCGAATTCTATGAGGAAATGCGGGGTGATATCCACTGGTTTTATTAAAGGTTCAACAGGATTTATGAAAAGCGTCCCGTTTTGTGTAAGGATAATTTTTTCAGTTGCCTCATCAAGACACGTCCTCCTGTAAACAAGCTGCTCTCCTTCCATTTTCACTGAAATAAAGATGCCGTCTTTTTCTATTTCAAAAGGAAGCTCATGATAGCCGTACATAATATAAAATTCCACCAACCACACTTTAATTCCATAGTGTGGTATGTTAAATGGTTATACCATTATTTAATTCATTGGTTAGGATTTCCTGGTACGGTTTGTTACAAGGTTTTATTAACCGGAAAATGAATGTTATTTGAAGAGATGTAAAACAAACTTTATTCGAAGGAGGATTATTTCATGAAATATCTCTACGGTGATTCCACAGAAGCGCCCCTGAAAAGGGATTTCCTCGGGCTGCTTGATATTTTCCTTGACACTTGTGTTGAGGCTGTTAAACTGGAAAATACGGTTTTTGCCTTGAAAGATGATATAAGGGACAGGCGCAAGCTCAATAATTCTGTCATTGAAGAAATGGACGGATTTAAGTCAACTATTGACAATGCAATTTCGGGTGCTGTTTCAAAAAGCAAGGAAAAAGAAAGAATCCAGGATTATGCTGACAAAAGTAAACATTTCCTCGAAAAATTCGTAATTGAGGGGAAAAGGGAGTTTACTGATGATATACACAGGGAAATAACACAATTAAATGAAAAAATCAATGAAACTAACGAAGCAAACCGGAAAACACTTGAGCCGTTTTTAATGAAAGACCCTGTTCCCATAAAAAATAAGACATTTACCTTAAAAGCAGCGAAAGAAGGATATTCCGCAAAAGCGGTGGTCGAATATGAAGGTGATATATCCTGCGTGTTCGGAATAGCTACATCAGGTCTTGAATTCTGGAAAAAACACGTGAAAGGTGTTGATTTCATAAGAGGTGTCAGTATTCCGGTAAGAATGATAAAACCTCTTTTGAAGAAAGAGCTTGAGCCTGATTATGTCGGCATCGATTACTATTTCCTGACAGACCTTATGATTTCAGGAAACCGGCTTGAAGCCGTATTCAGGAAGACCCTTAACATCAATTCCGAACGGTTCCGCTTGAAAATAAACCTTGACGGTGTTGACGTTGATGTATACTATGCCGAGGATAACAGTGTGGAGAAAAACCTCGTGGTTGTCCCCGGACTGGCGGGCGCGTTAAAAACCACACAACTGCTTGAACTGGGGGAACTCCTCGATAAAATGTCAGAAGGTCTATACCAGAAAAGACAGGCGCTTGAGCATACATATCTTATGGGTATCGATGTGTTTGAGGAAAATATTGTCTTTGAACTTATGGAGAGGATTGCTGAGGTTATGGCTCCAACGGTTTCTGAAATCAAGCAGCATACTCCGGCTGATGAGGAACTCTCACTCAAGGCTGAGGATGATACAGGGAAACGCGGGGAGATTTACCTGAAAAAGGCAAAAATAAAGGAGAAGCTCGCTGCGATAGGAGAAAAAGGCGACACGTTGCTTGCGATTCTGGAGATAGGTTAAGCGGAAAAACAGGACGAGTAACTTATGTTGCGATTAATGTGATACAGTACAGGTGAGTGGTATTCTGGTTCGGGAAAAATGGTCATCAGGCATAGGTTTCATCCTTGCAAGCATCGGCTCAGCCGTGGGTATCGGGAATATCTGGCGTTTTCCCTATATAGTGGGTGATAACGGCGGCGGTGCGTTCCTTATACCATACGTAATCGCAGTATTCATGTTCGGGCTGCCACTCATGATTCTTGAGTTTTCACTCGGGCGGCATTATAAGACTTCGGTGGTTTCCGCATTCAGCAAACTCGGGAAAAAATTCGAGGTCGCGGGTTTGTTCCTTGTATTTATGATGGTGATGATACTGGGTTATTATCTTGTGGTAACAAGCTGGGTTCTTGCGTATTCGCTTTTCTTCTTATCAGGCGCATCAGTTCCGTTTTCGCAGTTCACTGGTTCGTATTACCCGATTCTTTTCTTCCTGGCATCAGCAGGGCTTGTGTTCCTTGTTGTCAGGGCAGGCGTGAAAGGAGGAATAGAGAAACTTTCAAAGGTACTGATACCATTGCTGGTTACAATGCTCCTGGTATTACTCGTTACTTCGCTTTCACAGGCTGGTGCCATGGAGGGTTTAGCGTTTTACCTCACTCCTGATTTTTCAAAACTTTCCGAACCTTCTGTCTGGACTGCTGCTTTCGGGCAGGCGTTTTTCTCATTAAGTGTGGGAACAGGTGTAATGCTTACCTATGCCAGTTATATGAGGGAGGGGAATCTTGTAAGAGACTCTGTTGTGATTGCTGTTTCTGACCTTCTGATTGCCGTTCTTGCAGGATTTGTAATTTTCCCGCTTGTTTTCTCATTCGGTCTTGCCCCGTCATCCGGTGTACAACTTACCTTTATTTCACTGCCGCTTATCTTCCATGAGATGGAATATGGGCTGATACTTGGCGCGATGTTTTTCTCGCTCCTGTTTTTCGCAGCACTTACATCTGCTGTGTCATTCCTTGAAGTTCCTGTTGCAACACTTATCGACCATTATAGAATAGAGCGCAAAAAGGCGACTGCTATTGTATCTATAATGGTCATCATTGTCGGGCTGCCGCCTGCCCTGAGCTATACCACTCTTAAACTGGGATTGTTCGGAACACCTTTTCTTGACCTCTACGACCTTGTTTTCGGGACACTTGGGATTATTACAGCAGGTCTTGTCCTGACGATTGTCGGCGGCTGGTTTGTGAAAAAGGAGGACATACTCGGGCAGATTGTCGGCGGCAAAATGACAAAGGGCTTGTTTATGGTAATAGTGAAGTATTTCATTCCACTTGTGCTGATAGTTAACCTTGCAACAGTGATTGCAAAATTAATCGGATGGCAGTGATTGTTGGAAAAAAAGAGATTTTGGATCGATTATTATTCAGTACACCGAAATTTCGGGTTAATTGCAGGATGAATGGCACTTGCACATTCCCTTTGAACGTTTCTTCAGTTTCCTTATTCTCAAGTTTTTCACCTCCTCTTGATACATTATCCTGATTTATTAACTGGTTTCCGGTTTAAATTTCTAAAACATTTCATGTATTATTTAATGTATTTTAACCGCAAATCACCTAAGGGAGGATGTCCTTAAATGATGTTAGACAAAAACAGAACGGTCACGGAAAAATATGAAATACGATATTATAGTTGCGGGATTAGGACCTGCGGGAGCAACAGCAGCTTATGAATTAAGCAAAAAAGGTTTCAAAGTACTGGCTCTTGAAAAACAGAAACACCCAAGATACAAACCCTGCGGTGGAGGGCTTACAGCCAAGATAGAAAATATTCTGGAACCTGATTTTAAAAGCGTGGTCGAGAGGACCATATATAAAGTAAATTTTACGTTTCGGGGAAGCGGAGACACCCATATAAAATCGGACCATCCGGTTGTATATATGGTAATGCGGGATGTTTTTGACAACTTCCTTGTTGAGAAAGCAAGAGCTTCTGGCGCTGAAATACATGAGCAGGAAAAAGTAACGCATGTTGAAGAGACAAAAGACAACGTTCTTGTAACAACAGAAAAAAACACCTACTCTGCCAGTCTTCTTATCGGGGCTGACGGGGTTAACGGCATAGTCGCCCGCTCGGTTGGACTCAAACCCAAAAAAAAGACAGCTGTACTCATAGAGGGTGAGGTTAACGTCAAGGAGACCGCGTTCAACAAACTATGTGATGAGATATTGTTTGATTTCGGCTCTGTCCCATATGGTTACGGCTGGATTTTCCCGAAAGCTAACCATCTTTCTCTTGGTGTGGGCGGACTGAAAAAAAAGATAAAAAATCCGGGACCGTACTATTCAGAATTCCTCTTGAACAAAAATTTACTTAATGAAATTGAAAGCGAGCATAAGTTCGGGTACACAGTCCCATTATTCAACGGCAGGTCAAAAATCACAAGCCTGCGCACTATGCTGGCAGGAGACGCAGCCGCCCTTGTGGACTCTTTCCTTGGGGAAGGAATATATTACGCAGTACGCAGCGGACAGATTGCAGCAGAAGTATCCCAGGAGATACTGAATGGGAATAACACTATTGCAAGTTATGAGGAGCGCATAGCACAGGAGATATTCTCTGAATTACATTATGCGCGGAAAATAGACATGGTCTTTTACAGTTTCCCGAAAATAGGATATAATCTGCTGAAAAAGCATCCTGATTTCTATGAACAAATCTTCGATGTGGTGAGTGGGAAGGCAGGCTATAAGCAACTATGGAATAAAATGAAACGGAAAGTGGTTATTGAGACGCTGCCATTTTTGAGTTATTAATTTTAAACCAAAACTAACTTAATCAAATAACGATATAATACACAGAGAGGTATAATAATTATGGGACTTATCGGAAGAATGAGCACAGTAATAAAAGCTAAAGTGAATAAAATAATGGATAAATATGAAGACCCAAGGGAGACCCTTGATTATTCATATGAGAAGCAGCTTGAACTGTTACAGAATGTTAAGCGCGGGGTTGCAGAAGTGACAACCTCGAAGAAGCGGCTTGAACTCCAGAAGGTAAAACTTGAACAGAACATCAAGAAACTGGACGACCAGGCTCATGAAGCCTTAAAAGCAGGTAGGGAAGACCTTGCAAGGATTGCGCTTGAAAGAAAGACACAATCCGGGTCAGAAATTGAAAGCCTCGCCCTTCAGATAGCAGATATTCAAAAAGAGCAGGATAAGCTCATGGTCACAGAAAAGCGCCTGGGAGCAAAGATAGAATCATTCCGCTCAACAAAAGAAACCATAAAAGCCCAGTACAGCGCAGCAGAAGCCCAGGTCAGGATAACAGAATCAATAAGCGGCATCGGTGAAGAAATGAGTGATGTCGGGCTTGCCGTTCGGCGCGCGCAGGACAAGACCGAGAATATGAAAGCCCGCTCAGCAGCCCTTGATGAACTCGTTGAAGCAGGCACGCTTGAGGATGTGACAGGCGGCAGCCAGGATGATATTGACAGGGAGCTTTCAAAAATAAAAGCAACAAGCGAAGTGGAATCCCAGCTTGAAGCTCTTAAAAAGGAGATGGGAAAATGATAGTCAGGTTGATGGGGGAAGGACAGTACGAACTGGATAAAGCCCAGGTCGATGAGTTAAACAGGATAGACAACAACCTTGTAAAACTTGTCGATAACGGGGACGAAGAAAGATTCAAAACCGAATTCAGGAAAATCATCGATTATGTGCATTCAAAAGGGAAACACATTCCTGATGACATAATAAAGCCGAGCGATATTATCATTCCGCCGGCTGACATCACACTTGAGGAAGCAAAAAGTATTTTTAAAGGGGACGGGCTAATTGAGGATTAGTTCACTTAAATTATTTTATTTAGAAAACAATCAGGGATAAGCAGGTGATTGATATGAAAAAATGGTACCAGGATTACGGACTTCAGGCGCGCATGTTACTGACAATGTTCCTGCTTGCTGCGCTGTATCTTTTCTTCCTCGTAATTATTTCAACTTACGGCGGTGTCGGTACATACGGCATGATATTTTTCGCAGGCATATTCCTCGGGATACAGTATCTCTTTTCAGATAAACTCGTGTTATGGAGCATGGGCGGACGCATAGTCACTGAACAGGAAGAACCGCGCCTTCATGAAACCGTTTCAAGACTGTGCGCAATAGCTGACCTGCCAAAACCAAAAATTGCAGTTGTCAACAGCAGTATCCCGAACGCATTCGCAACAGGCAAGAGCAAAAACAGTGCGCTTGTTGCTGTCACCACCTCAATTATGCAGAAGCTGGACCAGGCGGAACTTGAAGCTGTGCTTGCCCATGAATTAAGCCACGTCAAGAACCGCGATATGCTTGTTATAACAATAGCGAGCTTTCTATCAACCGTTGCATTTTTCCTTGTGAGGAATATGCTGTTTTTCGGAATGGGGGGCAGCCGGAGAAATTCAGGAGGTGGTATGATGGTTGTATGGATAGTATCACTTCTGGTCTGGATATTGAGTTTCATTCTCATACGTGCCCTGTCAAGGTACCGCGAGTTTGCAGCAGACCGGGGTGCGGCTGTAATTACTGGACATCCTGCGCATCTTGCATCGGCGCTAATGAAAATCAGCGGCGTAATGGAGCGCATACCGTCCCGCGACCTCAGGGAAGTGGAAGGCATGAACGCCTTTTTCATTATACCTGCCATTTCAGGTGATTCCATAATGAACCTTTTTTCCACCCATCCGTCTGTCGAAGCACGCATCCGGGCTCTTGAGGGGATGGAGAGGGGAATGGAGTTCTAGATGGGTTTCCTTGATACGCTCCTCGGTAAAAGCAAGCTGCCAAAATCCAAAACCGAAAAACTGTTTGCCATGTCCACAGCCTATGTGACCATTAATACCAGTCTGGATATGAAACAGGACGGCGCAGGGATATGTTTTAAGCCTCTTGATGCGTCACGGTTCAGGAGCGCTGAGCTTGAAATAAGTTTACTTCTCAAAGAGAGCTGCAAGGAAACAAATACCCTTTTTAAAATGCAGAAGGATTCTTACGGCTATCTCTGGGTTATTTTACACGACAATGATTTTGAAGACCTTGTAACAACCTTATACCTTGTGAGTGAGACCCTGAAGGAGCATAACTTCGGGGAGCAGCTATTGTGTGCGGTTTTCAAGTTCAGGGGCGAATCCACTGTTTACTGGATATACAATTTCAAACAGGCAAGTTATTACCCGTTCGTTCCAAAGGGAAAGGAAAGGGCTGCTTCTTATGAGTTCAGGATGCGCTCAATACTGGACAGGGAACTGCCCATTGAGAAAGATGTGCTGCGGTGGTATCCATTGTGGGATATTCCTGTATAATCCTTTTCTCCGGCTGGAATTAATTGGGTTCTGCCACTTTTCATGACCGGCGGCACTGTATTTATTGATGCAGGGGCGGATAGACAATTGAATTCGTGTACGGGTTATGCGGCGGATGAAAATTATAAAAAAAAATAGGTTATTTTTTACTTATTTTAAAGCGCAACTTAAATAAATTAATAAAGACATCTATGAAGTAGGAGGTCGGAAACTTCATTTTTTAATATCCACTGTTCCGGTCTCCCCATATCCAATTTTACACTAAATATAAACTATGGCGTAACACTTTCATAACTTCTCCAGAAATCGAATTCGTGTACAGGTTATGCGGTGGACGAGGTTTTGTAAAAAACCGGGCATATTTTTTAATTATTTTAAAGCGCAACTTAAATGAATTAATACGGACATCTATGGAATAGGAGGACGGGAACCTCATTTTTTCAATAGCTAACCCCCCTTTCCGTTCTCCTCCTATCAAACTTTACACTGAATGTAAACTGTGGTACAACACTTTCATAACTTCTCTGGAAATCGAATTCGTATACGGGTTATGCGGTGGATGAGGTTTTGTAAAAAACCAGGCATATTTTTTAATTATTTTAAAGCGCAACTTAAATGAATTAAAACGGACGTTTATAAAATAAGAGATCAGGCACTTATTTTTAGACTATCCTAACACCGCTTTGCCTGGTCTCTTCCTATCCAGCTTTACATTAAACGTAAACTGTGGTGCAACACTTTCATAACTTCTCCAAAAATCGAATTCGTATACGGGTTATACGGTGGATGAGGTTTTGTAAAAAACCAGGCATATTTTTTTCTTATTTTAAAGCGCAACTTAAATGAATTAATAAGGACATCTATAGAATAAGAGATCAGGCACTTATTTTTAGACTATCCTACACCGCTTTGCCTGGTCTCCTCCTATCCAGCTTTACACCAAACGTAAACTATATATTTACTTTACACCTATTGTAAAGTAAGTTATTACAACGGTTGTAAAATGGTGGTTGTATGAACAAGAAAACAAAAAATATCCTTGGTATCGGGATTGTAGGTATATTGATACTCTACCTGGGTGCAGTGAGCTTCAGCAACGCACTTTCTTTTTACTATGAAGTCGGTGAATTTGTAACGATTGCCGATACTTTTAATGGAAAAATTGTGAACGTAAACGGTACTATAGCATCCGGCTCAACGATATGGGAGCCGGAAAAAGCAAGGCTGACATTCAACCTGAGCGATAACAATGGCACCATCACAGTAGTGTCAAATGACGGAATGCCGGGTAGTTACAAGGAGGGGATTCCCGCAGTCGTGACCGGATATTTTGTGAATAATACATTCCAAGCCACCATGGTCGTTACAAAATGCCCCTCAAAATACGGCGGCGACCTTGACCACGGGGAACATAATGAAACATAAAGAGGACATAATATGGAATTTGGAGAAACCCTACTTACAATTGCACTGATACTTTGCATCTATGCTGCTATTGCACATATCCTGGGTATCTGGAAAAAGAAGAACGAGCTGTTCGACAGCGCAAGGGCAGCCATACTCCTTATCGGGGTACTGCTGACCATTGCTTCGCTCTGGCTTTTTAACCTGTTCATTACCCGGAATTTCCAGTATGAATACGTTGCCATGTACAGCAGTCTTGACCTGCCAAAAGTATATACAATCGCTGCTTTCTGGGCAGGCTCGGACGGCTCACTGCTGCTATGGGCATGGCTGATATCCATTTATATTGCAATAATTGCCATCAGGGGAAAATCCTATGATAACCTTATAAAACACGCTATGCTGGTTATCCTTCCAACCCTTGGATACCTGATTTACATGCTTTTAACCGTGTCCCGCCCGTTCAGGATGCTTGATTTCATGCCTGTGGACGGCAACGGTTTGAACCCGATGCTCCAGGACCCTGGCATGCTGTTCCATCCGCCAACCCTGTTCTGGGGCTATGCAGGCGTATTAATCCCGTTTGCACTTATGATTGCAGGAATCTATCTTTCAGATGAGACATGGATTTACCGTGCCCGCCGCTGGGCGCTTTGGGCATGGCTTGGTCTTGCTCTTGGCAACATGTTCGGCAGTTACTGGGCTTACACAGTGCTTAACTGGGGCGGTTTCTGGGGCTGGGACCCTGTTGAGAACGCCTCGTTCCTGCCGTTTCTTACCATGACTGCTTTTTACCACAGTACAATGATACAGGAACGAAAAAGCGGGATGAAGATATGGAATATATTCCTGATTCTTTTCACGTGGGAACTCGTAGTGTACGGGACACTGCTCACAAGAAGCGGGATAATCGCTTCTGTCCACACATTCGGGCAGTCGGTGACAGCCCCGTATTACATCAATTACATGATTGTTGTATTTGCGGCAACGATACTGCTCGTTGCATGGAAATATGATTCAATAAAGAGTAAGAAAATCCTGGAGTCTTTTGTTTCAAGGGAAGGAAGTTTCCTGTATAATAACTGGATATTTATTGTTGCAGCTGCTTCCGTACTGTGGGGTACAACTTATCCCCTGCTCTCGGAAGCCTTCCGCGGTTATAAGGTGATGGTGGGTCCGAGTTTTTACAACCAGATAAATGTTCCGCTCGGGATTGCACTTTTGTTCCTGATGGCAATATGTCCTTTAATAGGATGGAGGAAAGCCTCGTTATCTAACCTGAAACGGAACTTTTCAAGACCTTTATTGTT
Source organism: Candidatus Methanoperedentaceae archaeon HGW-Methanoperedenaceae-1 (assembly GCA_002839545.1). Lineage (GTDB taxonomy): Archaea > Halobacteriota > Methanosarcinia > Methanosarcinales > Methanoperedenaceae > Methanoperedens_A. The sequence continues at coordinate 18,606 of PGYG01000034.1, read as the reverse complement.
AGCGGCAGTTGCAATGGTTGTGGCTTTTGCACTTGGAGTCCATGATTTCTATGCCCTTGTTGCAATCGTTGCAGGCAGCGTACTTGTAATCTCCACTCATCTTATTGCCATATCCAGAATGGTGACAAAGCAGAAAAAAACAGAAGATAAAGGGTTTCCGAAGAATCTGTCACTGGCGTTCTGGAACAACAGGCGGACATTTGGCGGCTATCTCTGTCATATTGCAATCCTGATGATAATAGTCAGCGCCACGGGAGCCGTTGTTTACGAGAAGACAGAGACCTTCAACATGAGGGTTGGCGGCACATACAGCGTAGGAGATTATGAGTTCAAACTCACGAAAATAGACCAGTACGATAAAAATAATAAACAGGTAAGTGCGGCTCTATTTGATGTTTATAAAAACGGGAAGCTGGTTCTTACCGATTCCAGTGCCCTGATGTACCATTACCTGAAGCAGGACAACACCAATGTTAAACCAATGGCTTACCGTGTCGGTATTGATGACCTGTATTTTTCAGCCCAGGCTATCACAAGTAATAGCGCAACTGTTAAGCTCAAGGTTATGCCGCTTATGTTCCTGATGTGGATTGGCGGGTTCCACGTGCTGATTTCAGGTATTCTCATCAGTCTTTCAACAAAGGTTGCTGTCAGGAAAAACAGATATAATATTGGAATGGAGGATATAAATGAATTATAGAATAATCGCAGCGTGGTTTGTACTGCTTGTTTTTTCAACTCCGGTACTTGCTATTACAGAAGAGGAAATTTCATCCAACCTGAATTGCCCTGAGGGCGGAGGGTGTACAATGCTGGTTTCCGATTGCCAGATGGACAGCGCGCTTGAGATGAGAGAAACAGTCCGGGGTATGATTGCAGAAGGGATGTCAGAAAAAAAGATATACAAAGCACTTGAGGCTAAATACGGCAGGGAAGTCTTTGCAACACCACCCAAGGAAGGATTTGACTGGATTGTCTGGCTGGCTTTACCAGCCGGGATAATTGCGGGCGGCGTGGTTGTTTATAAAATCAGCAGGAAAAGAATGGATGATAACGAGATATTCGAATATGAATATGAACAATTCTTACAGGAGCGTAACAAATGATGAGTAAATTACTTTCTTTTTTAATAATTCTTGTATTTTTAACAGGTTCTGCCCTTGGTGCGGACATTAACGGCAATGTTGTTTCCGAAGGGAAAAAACTCGCAGGTTTAACAGTTGAAATCAGCAGGTTAAACGGGACTGCCGATGATGAAAACAGCATAACAGGCGTGACATACGACTTTGTGCCTGTTGCCAGTACAGTTACAGGAAATAACGGGAACTTTGTATTCGAAAACATGGATGAAGGCGGGTACAGGGTCAACGTAACTTATGAAGGAGTGACATCCGGTGAGAATATTAAACTCAAGAACAAGACGGTTGTGGACTTTAACCTGTCAGGCAGGGTTTTTGGATATGTCATTAAATCCAATACGACACTTGTCGGCGTACCTGTTTATCTCTATGATTCATACGGGATACTGGCAGTAAATACAACTTCAGGTAAGAACGGGACTTACTCATTCGGAAAGGTTGCAGCCGGTAAAAACTACTATGCACAGGCTGTATATGCAGGGGTTCCGTACACCAGCAATGTAACACCATCACCATCCGCAAGTTCTGATTTCATTGTATATGAGACAACAGACAAAGGAGATAATATCGGCGTAACTATCGACCATATTGTCCTGTCAAAATCAGGGAATGGGATAATAGTCAATGAATATATCCAGTTTGTAAATAACGGCGACAGGGTGTTTTTCAGCCCAGACAGGACATGGCTTGGCATCCCGACACCGCGTGCTATCTCAAGCTTCCAGACAGATGTAATGGAATGCTGTCTTGTAAGGGATGAAGATGCTGCGTGGATTGACCCAATGAAACCCTTAATGCCGGGTGAAAGTTACAGCACTGAAATATCATACGTATTTAACCCGAATGCTGAGCCTGTATTTTTCAACAGGGGTGTTATGTACAACACCGCTTACCTTTCCATCCTGTCTGAAAAAATAAACGGGCTTGGGATTGAAAGTACATCTTCTGAAAAGAAAATTGTAAATGTCAACGACAAAGTGTTCGAAGTACTGGATTTCATAAACATCCCCGGAGGAATGACACTGGATGTAAAGATTGCAGGTTTTGTCCCGTCCAAAAATGAAACCGGAACTGATGCCGGATACCTTGTTCCCGTACTTCTTGTACTTTCAGCAGGCGCTCTTTCTTATCCTTTCATCAGGAAGAAAATGCTGCTTAAGAAAAAAAAGGTATTCAGGGAATCGTATTCTCCCATTCATCCAGTTGATGAAAATACCGGAATTACGGAATCGCGGGTTTATGAAGAGTACAATTCCGGAAAAACCGTTGAGGAAATGACATTCTATGAACTTCTGTCTGAAAGGAATAACCTGTTTGAATCCATTATGAGGCTGGATAATGAGTTCAACTCAGGGAATGTAAAAGAGCAGGAGTACAGGGAACAGAAAAAAGAACTCAGGGACAGTGCGGTACAGGTTGTAAAACAACTGAAAGACACTGCCACTAATCTTGACCTCACGCAGCCGGTTTCCGCACTTGAAGAAATTATCAGGCACGTTGGCGATATTGACGTACTTGAAAAACTGCTGGAACGGGAGGAGGAAGGCGGGAACAGGAACGAGCTTAAGGAGCTTATCGAAGACCGGATAGAAGATATAGAACGCAGCGAGTAAAACATGTGTGCGGTATAATGAATGCCGGTTTAAGGATGTTTCAGGGCAGCTGATGGCTAATAATATGAATAAATCAGTGTCGTTGGTATTTGTATCTGGTGTCCTGGTATTTTTACTGGCATCAATCCACCCGGCTTTAGCAGGTGAGGATATTACCCCTCACCTGGTATGTCCGTGTGAATGCGCAATGATTATTTCAACATGCGATTGCCCGACAGCACAGCGGGTTAAAAACGAGATTACACAAATGAAAAACAGCGGTTTTTCCGACAAACAGGTATATTCTGCCATGCAGGCAGGGTACGGCGATGGTATTATTGCGCACCCTGGAAAAATGAACAATACATCATTGTGGATTGCGGGGGTTTTATCCGTTTTATTTCTCATTTTTATCGGATACATTGTAGCACGAAAACCGAACCCTGCTATAATCCCGATTCCCGGAAGGGAGAAGTACGAAGGGCAATTTGAGGAAGAGTACCGTAATTTTGTTTCGGAATTGGAGGAAACATGATGCCAGTAATGTCCAGGGTTTTCATATTGGTTTTTTACATAACTTACCTCATGCTGCCGTCAGCCTATGCAAGCCAGGATATGCCAGTTAACCTTACCATGCCAGGAATTTTGGGAAATGAGTCAGGTATAAGGGTTGTTATTGACCAGGTTTACATTTCAAAAAAAGACGACCACCTTGAGGTTTCGGAGGTTGCGGTATTCAGGAACGATGGTCCTGGTATATTCTACGAACCTGGAAACCATACCTATTTTGCCATATCCATTCCATCCGGCGCTGAAAAACTAAATACAAGCGCAATGGAATGCTGTCTCGTACAGTATGAAGATACTGTTTTCATGGACCCGATGAACCCTGTTTACCCGGGGGATAATTTCGAGATGAAAATAACCTACTCGCTTTTTCCTGGCACAGGCGAGTATATTTTTGGTAAAGTTGCCAGGTATAACACCACGTCCTTATCAGTATTTGTGGACAAGAACATGGGAATCGGTACAGGGGAGGGGTTCAGCACCATAACCATACACGGGGACGAATTTAAGGTCATTTCTTTTGAAAACCTGAGTAAGGATGAGGCTGTCAAAATCCCTTTGCAGGTATCTGGAAACACAGACACGTACAGGAACGCAGGCATGTTCCTTGCGGTTTTACTGGCTGTACTTGCTGTACTTTCAGGGTTCAAATACATGAAATACCGCGCAGGAACGAAAGAAAGCCTTGAAAAACTTGAACATGAAAAAAACAGGATATTCAGGACAATCCATGGTTTTGAAAAACATGCTGGAAGTGAGGAATCAGGGGAATACAGGAAACTGAAGGCGCATGTTTTACGATATTTTTGATGTTACAAGGAGGAAAAAATGAAACGATATTATCTTATTGCAGGTTTCTTTATGGTGGCAGCTTTAATGGCATTATACCTGCCTGGCATCCAGAATAGTTATGTGGAACCGGAAGAAACAAATACCAATTTACCTGGCACAATAGACATGGAAGCAGATAACGGTCTGCCGGATTTTGCCCAAAAAACCGTCCGGGTTGAGGAAGCATACACATTTGCCTCAGGGAACCAGAAGCTTGTTATGTATATCTCCTGCTATTGCGGGTGCGCCAATATGCAGCATTCTGATAAACTTATCGAACACAAAAGCCTGAAAGAGTGTTACATCAAACCTGACGGCAGTTTTGAGCCTCATGCTTCTTCATGTAAGTTATGCAATGACATAACGCTTGAAGTAAAGGAACTCCTTGGGCAGGGTTATTCGCTAAAAGATGCCAGGAAGACCATAGACGAAAAATATTCAGGACGGGGCGTTGGGACAAACACATCAATGCCGGTATAAAAACAGGTGCTTTACATTAACCGTAAAGTACATATAATCATAAAAAATATGAATATACAAATTTAAGAAGGCGATAAACGATGAAAAAAAGATTAATAATAGCAACCTTTGTTTTGCTCCTGCTTGCGGCTCTGTTGTCGGGATGCCTGGACACACCTGAAGGAACTTATAATGTAGATAACGTGGAAAACGTTGACTACTCGGCACCGCGGGAAAACTCAGAAGGAGGTATTTCAATAACTGCAACATACCTTCCTGAAATAGAGGATGCTACTGCTTTTGAGATTAAGGTTACTGCCCACACAGACTATGATGATGATTTCAAGAAAAATTCATTCCTCAGGGATGCCAGCGGAAAAACATACCAGCCGCTTTCATATGAAGGCTCGGGCGGGCACCATGCAGATGGAGTTCTCAGGTTCCCGAAGATTGAAAGCAAGAAGTTTGAACTCGTAATCCGGGACGTTGCTGGTGTGGAAGAAAGGATATTCAAATGGTAAGAAAAATAATTAGTTCACCGACCTGAGAGGAAAAATGAGAAAAGAAGTCTATGCGCTCTTAATTATTGCTGCTGTCATGGTAGTAATAGTTTCATATCAACCGGAAGCGAGGAAAAGTATCTTCACTGAAACAATGGGTGATATGAGCCTTGCAATGTATGATACAGGAGAGGTTGCTGCCATGCAAATCCAGGGCATATACGGACTTAGGGACATACCTCTTACTAAAGGATACACTGCTGCGTACTCAGGACGAAACGGCAGTATGCGTATCATGGTAGTTGAATCAGGAGACCATAACAGTGCAAATGATGCCTTCAATGCCATGAATTCTATGTTTGGAGCTTCGACAGGACATGAAGAGCATGAAGGTGATGCGGGGCAGGCAGGGCAGACAGGGGCACACAGTAATGATGCCGGTGAAGGGCATAATTTCACCGCTCCAGTGAAAGTAAATATATTTGATTTCCAGAAGCCTGATGTGTTTTCGATGCAGGCAAATAATCTGTATATGTATTATTACCTTAAAATGGATTACAAGAGGGGAAAAGTGTACTGGCTAACATTTGATTACCCTGATACTGACTACCAGAAGGCAATGGTCAGGCAGGCTATAATGAAGATATAGGCGGAACTATGCGGAAAAATAAACCTGGATTGTATCTTGCAATATTCATTGTTGCTGTAATTGTATTAACTGCATTCCTGTATTTACAGGCACAGGGGAATAAACAGTATGGCATCTTTCCTGGAAAACTGGGTGATATGACCTTAACCAGTTACGAAACCGGGGAAAAGGCAGCTTTGCAGATATCGGGCATGGAAGGGTTGAAAGACATTCCAATGACGAATGCTTATTCCGCTGTGTATAAGGGCAAAAAAGGCACTATGTGGATGTGGGTTGCTGAGCCTCCAGACCATAATATCGCAAATGACGCATTCAATTCCATGAACTCGATGTTCGGTGGTTCATCAGGGCATGACGAACATGAAAACCCGGACGATGCTGGACAAAGCGGCTCTTCCCACGGTGAGGCGGGAATGATGAATCAAAACTTCACCACACCAGTAAAACTGCATATTGTGGAGTTTGAGACGCCTGAGGTTTTTGCTATGAATGCGGACAACATGAACAATTACTATTATTTTAAAATGAATTACAACATGGGGAGAGTCTACTGGATAATTGTTGATTCTTATGATATGGAATATCAGCTATCTATTGTGAAACAGGCGGTAATGGACATATAGGTGAGACCATGAAGAAAAATAGATTGGAAATATATCTTGTAATATTCATAATCGCAGTAATTGCTATTTCAGGATTACTGTATTTGCAGACACAGAAGAATCCCTACGGCATGTTCCCTGAAAAACTTGGGGATATGAATATTGTTCTTTACAGGGATGGAGATGTTGCAATGAATGAGGTAAAAGGACTGCATGGCAACAATCCGGGCGTAATAATAGAAAATGCATATATCGCGAACTATCGGAGCACACCCACAAGTAAAGCCAAATTCTGGATATCAGAGTCTAAAACAAATACGGAAGCTGTATCTCTTCTTGAGTCCATGGACAGCGGGGTTGGAAAAACCGGTATGTTCAGCGATTCCACACCAATGACAATTGGAGGAGTGAGGGTTTCTTTTGTGACAGGGCAGCCACAGCTCGGTCTGTATCATTACTTCTATGCCAAAGATAAAAGGGTATTCTGGATACAGGTAGATAACCCTGATAAAGCTTACAGGGAGAGCTTCGTGAAAGAAGCCATAAACCGGATTTAACGCAATGAAACGAATAAAAAGCATAGGTGAATTACCATGAGAAAAATTTTCAGTGACCTTATTACGTTCGGATTTTTGGCACTCGTTATTTTAGCGCTCTTCTCAGGAGTTTCTATGCTGCTTGGCAACGAAAACCCTGGAAATGTTGACGGTGGCGGGCACCACGATTTTACAGCGTATGCTTACAGCAACTGGGGTGCGGCGCTGCTTAGCATTGCGCTCTTTTCTTTCTTTGCGCTCAGCTTCCTTACTCCATTGAAAAAACAGAACTGGCGAACCCTGGGAATATACGAAGCGTTCATAATCGCCCTGTTCACAGAGATGTACGGCTTCCCGCTGACTATCTATGTGCTTTCCTCGCTGTTCGGGTTTAACCTGTCTTTCGGGCATGCACAGGGGCATCTGCTCGGAGTATTATTGACGCAAACGGGTGTAATGAGCATGGAGACTGCATGGACGTTTGTGATGGCGGTAAGCAGCATTGTGATATTCTTCGGACTTTTCCTGATGTCAAAGGGCTGGAGCAGGATACACTCGGCAAAAGGAGAACTGGTTACTGACGGCATTTACAGGTATGTGAGGCATCCCCAGTATCTCGGACTTATTATAATAACCATCGGAATGCTTATCCAGTGGCCTACTTTGATAACTCTTGCCATGTGGCCTGTCCTTATTACAATGTATTATAAGCTTGCAAAAAGGGAGGAAGCGGAAGCAACACTGGCTTTCGGGGAAATATATGAAGATTATAAACAGCGAGCACCCATGTTCATACCTTCCCTGAACTCACTATCCTTCAAACAATAATCCAGGCAAGAACGACTATAAGCCCGATGGCAATTATGCCCTTCCTGACGGCTCTCATATCATACCTGAGCAGGTGGCTCAGTGAACCATCGTTCTTGAACAAACCATGCTGCTGTATTATTCCAAGCATGATGGTTATCCCGACAAGATTTGAGAACACACCGACTATAATGAACAGGAGCTGGTATTCTGCAAGGAAGGCAGCGGCTGCTGAGAAACCGATTATCGGAAGTACGTCTGTGAGATGGTGGGCACAGCATGCAATCATTGAAGTTGTGGAAACCCCGCCTGCCGCTGCAACTGTGGTTGTTGCACTGCCGGTATCCAGGGCGCGGAAACCCTCGCGAATATGGAAATAAAGTCCTACCTGCACACCAAAACCTACAACAAGCAACATAATCCAGTACCACATTTCAATAAATGAGTCAAAGGCATGCTCAAATGAATTTGCTATCGAGAGTATGGAAAAATACAGGAATAAGAGTATAGCCCCTGCTAATACCCCCTGCTAATACCCCGTAAAAGGAAGGTTTTTTGTTTTTCAGGATGTCCATGATTTTTTAATAAACCTGATGGAGCATTAACTTTACGGAAGGTGTAAACTAAATGTTCTGCCCTGATGAAAATTTTCAAAATAAGGATTGAATTTCATAAAGCAACTGCTTAAAAATCATTTTATACACCTGGCGATTTTTTCCATGATTGTATGATCATTTCCGAACCTGCAAATAGACTCACAATGCTCGCAAAGATCAGGGAATAAAATGTATGATATTTTGACTGCTTCTTTTACGGCAAACGGTCTGTTCAATTGCGCTATTATTTCCTTCTCTCTTTGTTCTGGGGTAGTACATCAATAAGTGCTATTGATCATACCTTATAGCATCCACAGGTCTCATCTTTGCCGCATGCCTGGCAGGAATTATTCCTGATAATATACCTACCACAACCGAAAATCCGATTGCGAAAAATATGGTTCCGGCGGTTATTGTCGCTTTCATATCCCCCCCAAAGCCCAGCGCCTGGATACCCAGATAAGGAATAAGCAGGGAAATAGCCACGCCAAATATTACACCAATGATACCACCTACAAGCCCGAAAATTCCCGACTCGATAAGAAACAGCTTCATGATTTCCTGTTCACTCGTTCCTATTGCCTTCAATAACCCTATCTGCCTGGTTCGTTCCATCACCGACATGAACATTGTATTTGCTATGCCAATCGCCCCGACAAGCAGCGAGACAGCAGCGATTGCACTCAAGAATAAGGACAATGTTTGTGTTACACCGCTCATCTGTTCACGGATAAGGGCAGATGCAATAACGGTAAAATCCTTTGTTCGCGGATTCACCTGTCTTGAACTCATGAGTTTCTGCTCAATATCAGCTTTAATGTATTCAACGAGTGAAGCGTCCGAGGCTTTAATGACCATAGATGTAAACTGGTTATTTGCCATTTTTTCAGTGATTACTTCTCTTGCCACCTCAGCTGGCATGTATATCCCTGTATCACTGCCTCCCCCCAATCCACCTGACTGCTTGAGAATACCCACAACCCTGAAGTTTTTACCTCCAATTGTGATTGGACGGTTAAGCGTTATTGGTTGAAGGAAAGCCCCATAAGCAAGATTATAACCCACTACAATCGAATTAGAATCTCCAGGCTGAAGATACCTTCCATCATCCAATCCAGTGTTATCCATCAGCTTCCAGACCGAAGTATCTACGCCAGTTACAGAAACAACTGTTTTCTCGTTATCGTACTTGAGGTCAGCTTTACCTGAGACCAGCCCGTTTACATACATGATACCAGGCACCTGTTTAATCACCTTAATGTCTTTATCTGTGAGATTTATCGAAGAACTCGTACTCACAGACCTGTCTGTATGCATTTCGCTGTGAACGCCTGTCGCCCTGAAATATCCCGGTATGACGGTTATTATATCAGCCCCGAAGCCGCCAAGCCTCTGCTGCACATTTTCCTGCATTCCCTGACCTATGGATATAATGGCTACGACCGAAGCGACACCGATTATCACGCCAACGATGGTAAGCCAGCTTCTCATCCTGCTTTTCTTTACATGGGAAATGGACAGCAGGAAGATATCCAGAAGCCTCATTTTCTTCTTTGCCTCTGGAATTTCAGTCTCTGGTACATCCCGGCTACGCTTTTTCGCTGCCAGAACCCAATGATGCCAAGAAGAACTATCCCAAGGTAAGGAGCATAGCTAATTGCCTGTTTGGAAATATTTGACTCTCCGCCATGCATCGCTGCATGCTGGTCACTGGTGTCCTTAGATGTCGCACCAGCCATCCCGCCTGAAAGTTTTACAGGGAGCTTCTTTTCTATCAACCTTCGCACACCAGCGGCATCAGTGTACAGTATTTTTATTGCCATATCAGCCCTTCCAGTCTGGGAAACCTGGAAATTTGCTGAGGTATAGTCTCCTGAATTCAGGTTGCCTATCACCTGTGTATTGCTTCCTGTTACGCTGAAACTGTTTTGAGTGGGTATTTCCACGCTTACCGCTTTGGCTGGATTGACACCAATGTTGGATACACTAAGCAAAAAACTGTTTCCAGATTCCTGGTAGCTTAACTCAAAGTCAGTTATACCTGCAACACCCATACCGATGGAATCGCTGGCAGAGTAGTTCATTCCTGATATTTTTAAAGGTATATTATATACGCCGGTCTGCGCCTGCGAATCAACCAGGAGGGTAAATCTTATATCAGCCTCATCCCCCGGACCCAGGCTTCCGATGAAAAACCTTGTTCCTGAACCTACTATTGAAAAGACATTTGTTACGTGTTCCATTGCAGTGTTAATATCAACATACAGGTTTCTGGCAGTACCTGTCCCTTCATTCCTGAATTTCAATACAATTTCATTCGAGGAACCTGGTGGTACGCTCCCGATGGAAGAGTTTGAAAGTGTTATTACAGGAGTGCCTGAAACAACCAATATCCTGTCCTCCTGCATCGTTGTTGTGGCTAAACTGCCGCTTGAATCGCTTTTCCCCTTCGAGATTATATGGACATGAAAATCGTATTCCCCTTCCACTGCGTTTTTATCTATATGTACCTTGAACTTTGCCGTCCGCACTTCATTCCAGTCTTCTATGTTACCGATGGCTGCGGCATCATCAAGAACATGCACTGCTTTTTCCGTAGCGTTGTTAGCAGGAACGAGTTTCACTACTGTATCGCTCAACCAGGTGCCATAACCTATACTTTTAACCGGAACCCATACAAAGACCGTATCGCCTGGATATACGGGTTCATGATCTGTCACAAGGTAAGTTACTGCTGCTGATGCGCTCTGTACAAACAGCAGCGAAACCAGCAAAAAAAAGATATATTTTCTTATTATTTTATTCATATATTCACTCCAATCTGATTATGAGGCAAGTGTTCCATCTATCATCCTGACGATTTTGTTCGCCCTTCCCGCAATTTTTTCATCATGAGTAATCATAACCACCGTGACGCCCTGCGCATTTAGCTGAGAAAAAATATCCAGTATCTCTTTTCCTGCTTCTGTATCGAGATTTCCGGTTGGCTCATCAGCCAGAAGCAACAAAGGATTTGTTGAAAGCGCCCTGGCAATCGCTACTCTCTGGCTCTGACCTCCTGACATCTGGGAAGGATAGTGGTCGGCGCGGTCGGAAAGACCCACAAGTTGTAACAGTTCCTCTGATTTATCCCATATATCTGCCTCAATGAACTCATGCACCCTCATGGGAAGCTGGACATTTTCAAGAGCCGTTAATGTCGGATAGAGATTGTGGGACTGGAAGACAAAACCAATTTTTTTGCCCCTTATCCTGGAGAGTTCCAATTCGGTGAGAGTTGCAATATCCTGACCTGCAAGAAACACACTGCCTCTTGTGGGGATGTCAAGACAGCCTATCATGTTCATAGCTGTTGATTTTCCACTTCCGCTCGGTCCCATGAGCGCCAGGAATTCGCCGGGCGCTACCTTTAAGCTCATGCCCTTAAGAGCAGGGACTTCTATTTCCCCCATCTTATAAACCTTCCATACATCATCAAGTTCAATAATGTTCAAAGATGCCTCCTGACATATTTTTACCAGCGTCCGAGTACTTTACACCCATTGTAAACTAACAACTTTACAACTAATGTAAACTAAATAGTTTGTGCTTTTAAAAATTAAAGTTTGGTGTATTTTTTTATTTTAATTTTAAAGCCTTAACGAAATGAATCATGAACTTTTTGATTAACCTGCCCTTCGCTGCCGGACAGTTCACAGGTGGAAAGCCTGTAAATGAAAAAATTGACTTTCATCTCTTTGTTGTTTCTACTTAACTTAGCCGCCAGTGGCGAAGTTAAGTTTATTCCTGATGGTTTTATTAATTGGATGTTCCCGTAAAACATGTTGTAATTGTAATATGGGAAAATTTTATTTACATTGAATGTAAAGTACACTTAAAACGTTGATGTGATAAAAATGAGAAAATCATACAGTATTTTGTTAATCCTGGCTGCTGTCGGACTTACAGTATTAAGCGGCTGTATAAGCCAGCCTGGACAAAAAGTAACGCCTGCTGTAACTGAAACTGTAAAAGGATACGGTGAACTCACCGCACCTGAACTGGAAGCAATGATGTCACAGGAAGATGTTTTTCTTGTGGATACGCATATTCCTGAACAAAAGCATATCAAAGGAACAGATGAAGTTATCCCGTTCAATGAAATCGAAGCAAATCTTTACAGGCTTCCAACTGATAAAAATTCCAGGATTGTTGTTTACTGTATGAGTGGTTCAATGGGCGCAATAGCTTCAAAAAAACTCGTGGAACTCGGATATACAGATGTCAATAACCTGCTTGGCGGTACTATTGAATGGAGGAAACAGGGTTATGGATTTGAGGAATGAAACCTGATTCCTTTTCATTCAGGGTTTTGGGTTCCAGTAAAATGCCGGATATTGTTTTTGAAAAAAAATTACACTGGTTTTTTACAAATTTAAAGCAAAACCCACTTAGTTTAACAACGCCATTTTACTGGCACGGATGTGAAATTATGGATTGTTGCAGTACAAAAAAAACCGATAACAAAGAAGATAATAAAAACCTGACACCGGCAGAACCAGAAGCTGCCCAAAATGACCACCAGTCCCGCGGGGGATGCTGCGGCGGCGGAAGTATGTGGCAGCATATTCTGATTATGCTTGTTATATTCGGGATAATATGGTTCTTCGGAAGGAGTTAAGATGAAGCGAAAAACATTGCTGATAATCGGGATTATCCTTATTTCAGGAATTGTAGTCGGAGCATCTGCCCTGTCCCAATCACCAGATAATGAGATGGTTACGGATTCAGGTGAACATGAATGTCCAATCGAAATGATGGAAAATATGGAGCCAGATAATGAACAGGAATCAAAAACGAATAATTCGATGGAAGATTGTGAGCCAGGAATGATGGAATCAGGTAATTGTGACATGGACAACCCAACAATGCAAGAGTGCGGTTCAATGATGGGAAGTGACATGATGAGTGACCCTGAGCACTGCGATGACATGGACGCAATGATGGAAGAGCATAAAATAACTCCAAAAACAAAGTCGTTTTAATTATGGTGATTCTGTGGCTTGCGCTTTTGCTTCTGGCTGTGGCATCTGCCATTCCGAAAACCTATAATTCCCGGTTCTCGTTTGCTGGTTTTGGCTGGATATTTTTATCCTTATACTGGTTTATGCAGCCGGGTCAGTATATTGGAATACAGGATTATCTCAATGCTTTTCTGGTTGTAGTGGCTGCCCTTGTTTCACTTTTCATTGCATTTATGACGTTTGGTTTCAGGGATAAAGGAGCAATCAAGACACTGGTTTCTTTATCAAGAGCAGTCTCAGTAGGCGGTCTGGTTTACTTTTTGTTTGCTGAAGTGGAGTTATTAAATACCGGAATTATATCCCTCGTAACAGACCAGACAATATGGATGGTTGGAAAATTTGGGTTTCCGGTTTCACAGGTCGCCTGGAACCAGCTTTCTGTTAACGGTTTGGTGGTTGAGGTAATCCTTGCCTGCACGTCAATTGAAAGCATAGCCTTATTCACCGGCTTGATTTCCTCAGCAGCAGGTGCGCCGTTATCCAGGAAATTCAAGGCTTTCATGATATCAGTACCTGTGGTTTATCTCCTTAACATCCAGAGAATTTCGTTCACGGCATCAGCTTATGGATTATCATGGTTCGGGACTCCTGAGGCAAGTTTTCATATTTCCGAGCATATTATCACTAAAATCGGCTCTATGCTGGCATTGCTGTTGATTTCATACATGGTTATGAAGCTCCTTCCTGAGATTGCTGACATGATTGATGGTTTATGGAAAATGATGAGCAAACAAGTACAAAAGGTGTTTTAAATTGAAGGTTACAGTTAATTATGATTATACCCAGCAGGAACTGGCTGGTAAAAAAGAGGTTTTTGAGTTAGCAGATGGGACAAAGCTTGGCGGTTTGCTGCGGAGCATTGATGAGAAAATAACCGGGGAAGGAAATGATAGAGGGATAGATACCACTTACAAAACAACACTGGCAGAAAACCAGTTGAATGGATGTGTTGTTTTTGTGAACGGTTCAGCTCCTGGAAAAATGCTTGATACCGAACTCAAGAACGGGGATATAATCGAATTCGTGTACGGGTTCTGCGGCGGATGAGTGACGTAATGGGTTTCGTAGATTTCGTAAACCGGAATTTTTTAGATGGCATCACCAATGATACAAGTTACAACCATATTGATATGCTCACATATGTAATTATTTTATTTATTTGTGTTTATGCTGTCCTGAAAATATTGAATCGGTTAAAAATTGAAGTTAATGAGGAGTTTGTCATTGCAACAATTCCTTATATTTTTATGGGTTCAATTTTCAGGGTAATAGAAGATGCAGACCTCCTGACCCCTCCGGTAAAATATTTTTTTATTACCCCTATTATCTTCTTTGTTGTGTTTGCAGTAAGCTTTGGCAGTCTCCTTTTAATCAGGTATCTTGGGAAGCTTGGTAAAATAAAAAATCCCCTTCGTACTTATGCGGTGAACGGCGCTGTATTATCGTTAGCAGGCGTCTTTATCCTCGTTTATTATAGTTCATATAACCTGAATCCCAATATTTTGATATACACGTTAGTGCCTGCTATAATATTGACAGGATTCGTTAAAAGAATATCACCTGCTATCGGTATGGCATATCTTAGAAGCAGTTTATATTCATTTGCGATTTTTTCATTTATGCTTGATTCGGTTACAACATATATCGGAACTGATTTTTTAGGTTATACAAACAAACATCCTTTCAGTTCATTTTTACCGTCCATTTTCGGAACAGGAATTGTTATGATTCCCATGTCGCTTATTCTTGTTTTACTGATTATATGGATGCTGGAAAAAGAGCATGGGAAAGATGGAAATGAGGGTGAGAAGTATATGATTATATTGACACTGGTTGTTCTCGGTTTCTCGATGGGCGCAAGGAACCTGATTGCTATTGTTTTCGGGGTTTAGTGTATGCAATACCGGCTGCCAGAGTACACATAAAACCAGAAAAAGATGGATAATCCGGTGCAGGCTGCCAATCAGGCTTTTTCAAGAAGCTTCACATATTTCTTTTCAAACTCACCTTTACATGTATCACAGCAAAAGAAATAGTCTTTGTCATCGAACTTCTTCCTGACAGCATTTCCGGTCATTTTCCTGTCGCAATAACCACAGGTTAATGTTATGCTGGAAGAGGCGAGCGGTATGGTTGTATCTTTTTTGAATTGGGTTTTTACAGGTATAACGCTGATATTAATCACGCCTGCCAGGTCTATCCTGTCCTGGATTCCAAGGAGGCGCTGCATATCTCCTGCGATTCTTGAAACAATTGCAGTATCAGAATCAGGGGTCACGTAAAGTTCTTTCACTTCTTCAAGAGCCATTAGTTCTTCTGCAACCCTGTTTATTGCATTTGGGCTTGCGTTTACGAGTAATATCGCCTCTGTTATGCCGATTTTGCTGTTGTCGATGTCAATTGTGAATTTCCTGATTACACCGAGTTCGAGTAGCCTGTTAACACGGCTGTTTACAGTAGGCACGCTTGTGAGGCAGTTTTTTGCTATCTCGTTAAATGACTTCCTGCTGTTGCCTTGCAGGTGTGTTAATATCTTTACATCGAGGTTGTCCAGTTCGACCATGTTATTGCTTTACATGCAGTGTAAACATAAGTAGTTTATTGAGGGGAGGGGCAAGGTGGGCGCATTACAAGAGGAAATTTTCACGGTGCCGGAACTTTATAAACATATTTGCCAGCCCGCATTCACAACATCACAGCATCCTCAAACTCTTCAAAATGCACATCTCCTGTCATTACACTCAAGCCCTTACTCTTCGCAGAAGCCATAATAAACGCATCAGCAAGCCCGAAATCCGAAAACTTCAACCTGTTCTGTGCATGTATCTTTGCAGCCTCAACAGCAATCACATCATCAATCGGAATCAAGGCGCACCTCTCAATAATAAAATCTGCCCTCTGCTTTGCATTCCCGTCCGTCCTAAGGGACTTTGAATATATTTCAGCAATCACAATCGGGGAGGTGTACAACTGGACACTGTCATCCACAAGCTTCCTGACAGCTTCCCCCTTTTTCGTTCCCATGAAATACTCCATCCATGCGAAAGAATCAAGAAGCATTATAACCTGTCCTCATGGTCTCTCAGGTCAGACAAACCAGTCTCAGGCATTGTCCCGAAAAGACTCTTTTTCTCCTTATAGAGCATTTTTATCAGGAGTTCATTTATTTTCTCAGACAGGTTCTTGGCGCCTGCTTCCTTTTTCAATGTCTGGTAAACATCTTCCCTCAATTTAATTGTCGTGCGGACATATTCTGTCATATTCTTCACCTCATGCTTACATTAACATATATGATAACATCAACATAAACATTTTGGCGCTTGAATGAACTAAATGAAGTTAACCTCACACCTCAACCCCTTTTCCCCACACATTCCCTGAACATTCCCCAGAAACTCATCATAATACTCCCCGCCCTCAACAAAAATCCTCACATATTCATCCAGATACTGCGGATAAAACTCCTCCACAAAGCGCCGCACATTCTCCCACACCCCTTTCTTCATCCTCAGCCTGTCCACAATAACATACTTCGGCTTAACCTCAGAAACAGCATCAACCAGCCCTTCAATATCGGTAATATACGGCATAAGTGGTCCGAGGAATACCCATGTATCGATACCAGCCTCCCGAAGTTCACGCAGGGCGCGCAGCCTCTCCTCCACAGACGATGCCCCAGGTTCCAGCTTCTCCCGTAACCTGTCATCTGGCAAGGTTAATGTAATCCCGACCTCGATATTTGAAAACTCCCGCAAAAGGTCAATGTCCCTCAACACAAGCGCCGATTTTGTCATGATGCATACAGGGAAGTCATGAAGCCTCAGAAGCTCAAGACATCGCCTTGTTATCTCGTACTTTTCCTCGGCAGGCTGGTACGGGTCAGTCACTGTCCCCAGCCCGACAACACCTTTTTTCGCTGTCCGAAGTGTTTTTGAAAGAATGCGCGGAAGGTTTACCTTGACTTCTACAAGTTCACCCCATTTCCCGTTCCAGTGGATAACAGACGGAGCATAACAGTAAACGCATGCATGGGCGCATCCCCTGTAAGGATTCAGGGCATAGTCTAAACCGGGGAGTTTCGATGGCGACAGGGCTGTTTTAACCTTAATTTCCGGTATCATTTAGAGATATAAACACGTATCAATTAAAATTCATTCTTTAAGTTTTATATGGAATATCGTAGAACCCGTGCTATTCTTTTTAGTCTTTAATTCAAAAATGTTAGGGAAATCTTTAATAAGTTGTGATAATTGTTTATAACCATACGTACGAGGATCAAAACTGGGGTCTAATTGATGCAAATTTATACCCATTGTTCCCAGGTGAGCCAGACCGTCCTCCCCTACAGACAACTCAAAAGCTTGTTTCAGCAATGCAATCAAATCCGAACTGGTTTGTCCCTCATCGATTTTTTCTTTAGTTGTTGATGGTTTTTTTCCTTTTTTAATTGATTCTTCCTGTACCAGGTTTTCTGTAAATATGAAGATATTACATGCATTTACGAACGCCTTGGGAGTTTTTTGCTGCCCAATCCCCATCACAAAAATACCCCTCTCACGAATTCTGGTTGCAAGCCTTGTATAATCACTATCACTTGAAACAATACAAAAACCCTCTGCCAAACCACTATGAAGAACATCCATAGCATCAATTATCATAGCACTGTCAGTTGCATTTTTCCCGATGGTATACCTGAATTGTTGTATCGGCTGGATTGCATAATTGTTTAAAGTGTCTTTCCATCCGTTCATATTGGATGTAGTCCAGTCACCATAGATACGCCTGATTGTAATCGACCCGTATTTTCCGGTCTCTGCTAAAATTTTCCCGATTAATTTTGGCTGTGCATTATCCCCATCTATTAATAATGCAATTTTATTTCGGTTTCTGTCTTCATATTGTTCTATGTCTTGAAATTGTTCTGACATAATTATCACGGATAATTTTTTATTAAGATTAAACCATTTTACTACATTAAACCTTTTAATATATTTAATCTCGCTAAGACTAAACTGGATTTGAAACTACAAAATCCATACTGCCAGCTCCTTTCATTTCCCGAAAAAATCCTCCAGTCCTTTCTGGTACTTTGTCTCCTTCAGCACTGTACTCTCCTGAATCCACCGTGCCTTCCCGATTACAAGCCTTGTTGAAATGTACCCGAACGCATCATCAAGCGTCTGGAACTTGTGCGGAGGAGCTCGCAGGGCTTCCCGAACATTCTCCCTCACATTCCACACGCCAACCGGCATAATATAACCCGGG
>PGYG01000113.1 GCA_002839545.1 Candidatus Methanoperedentaceae archaeon HGW-Methanoperedenaceae-1 | reverse complement strand
AATAATAATATATAAAGTTATTGGAGGGAATCGAGTGCGTGCAAGAAGAAATGGAAATATTAGGTTAACCTATGCCCTATTTCGGCGGAGTTAAGGTTACCAAAAGAAGAACATTTCGATATAAGAAATAATATTTTAATTTTAATTGAACAAATAGGTTATCTAAAGTGGCTTAATGAAAAAGAAAATTTAGAATATAACTTTAGAGGAGCAGGATTCCAAGACTTAATATTATTCGAAACTTTGGAAATCGATTTCGATCAATATCTTGATAGAGTTTTGTCTAAATCGCCTAATGCAAGAATTACTGATAAATCAACGATTTTAGATAAAATTAATGCCTTGAAAGCGACTAATCCTAACCCATTACAATTGTGTAATGGACATGATTTCCTGAGTGGAATTTCACAATTTATAAATCAAAAATGTAGTGTGAAAGGTGTTAATGATATATGTATTGCAAGTTCCTGTAGAATAACTTTTACTTTTGACCATTACAGTAAGACAAAATTATATTTAAATACAAAAACGTGGGCAGACGATAGTAACTGTATTATTTACTAAATCATGGAAATGCCATCCTCCTTCATTTATTGATTCAGGCTGATAAGGACAACAAAATCCCCACACATCCAAAAACCTCACCCCAGCATCCCAGCCATCTCTTCCTTTGTCACCTGCTGCCTTCCAGCCTGGTCATCCCACAACCGCCTGAAAGGATAAAAATACTCATACAAATCAAGCATATCCCTCACATAGATAACCTCATGCTGCCTGATAATCTGTATCTGGATATACAATGGCAGCTCCTCAAAAAACCTGACATCGTATTTCTTGGAATACACATCAAGATTCCTATACATTTCCCCAAGCAAACCTTTCCTGTCATCACAATCAGGAGCCACGATGCAAATATCAATATCACTTCTTGGCGTCTCATTATGTTCTGCCTGTGAACCGAAAAGCAAGACTGAAAGCACTTCTTCCTTATCAAAAAGGAAAGAAAAATCCTTTTTTAAAGATTCTTTTCCAGCCATTTGCCAATTACCTCTTCAAAATGTTCAAAACCAGAACTCAGCGTCCTGATTGAATCAAACGCCATCACGTCATCCAGGTTATTATAGCGGTGTACAAGCCGGTTTCTCAAACCGTTTGCCTGCGAAAGAACATCCTTTACTCCATTGTCTATGATTCCATTCTGGCAGAGGATGTCCACATTCGTATAATCGTCCTTGGGAATAAGCCCCGAATCCTTGCAAACCATTGCAGCGATATCAAAAGAAGCCTCGGTTAATTCCTGGAAGGCTTTGTAGGTTGCAAGCTTCGTTTTTTTATCAGATATAAAACCAGAAACGTCTTCTGACGTCCAATCTAAAATATCCCCGGCTCTTTCTGCCATCAAATTCAGTTTATCCTTGTATCTTTTTGCCCTTTCAATATCCACAGGAATCTTCCCTTTCTATCGTTAACGCAATACCATTAACATTGTTGGTATGAATACTTAAAAACTTTCTGTGGAAGATAGAGAAGAAACAGCCAAATCTCACACAGGACACTCTGGCGCAGGACACCCGCCGGCATATTCAGCATCCGCAGAAACATACTTCATCTCCCCGCTATCCCCGAGATAAAGCACCTGCTGGTTCTTGCTCCCGTACCTGTAAACCGTAATTCCCTTGCATTTCAATTCATAAGCAAGCATGAACGCATCCCCGACAGAGCTAATATCAATATCATTCGGGAAATTAATCGTCTTTGAAACAGCGTTGTCGGTATATTTCTGGAATACTGCCTGCATCCTCACATGCCATTCAGGCGCAATATCAAACGCTGTGACAAAAACGTGCCTGACATCATCAGGAATCACGTCAATACCTGCAAGCGTTCCTGTCTTTGCTATTTCCATCATAAGTTCCTCGCTGTAAAAACCCCGCTCTTTTGCCACCTTCTCAAAATACGGGTTCACCTCAACAAGTTTTGTCCCTTCCATCACATTACGCACAAATGAAATTGCAAAAAGAGGCTCAATCCCGCTTGAACAGTCTGCAATGATGCTGATTGTGCCTGTTGGCGCAACTGTTGTAAGCGTTGAATTCCGCACAGGTTTTTTAAAGATGCT
>PGYG01000033.1 GCA_002839545.1 Candidatus Methanoperedentaceae archaeon HGW-Methanoperedenaceae-1 | reverse complement strand
AACACCGATTTTCGTCAGCCGTTTATGTCTCATAATTGAACCCTATTCATGATATCCAATCAAAGCGAAGTCTCTTGTTGCCCAACCATGGTATGGCATACGATTTCTGAAAAACATCATTGGACTTGAAAATAGGTGTTGTTGCCTTCTTCTTCATTTTGATAATAATCTCATCGCCAACCACTTCTCCAATACATATGCAGTTGATGAAATCAGCAAAGATAGTCTTTGGTGTACAATCCTCAAATCTCTTCAAATCCTTTGCAAGCAACCTGTATAGTGTATCCGCAATAACGGTCAGAACCACATCAAAATAGATTCTTATCATAAACGGAGAACTCAATGCATTGAGATTGAAAAAATCAACAAGCTCAGAGAATTTGTTTTCTATCAACCAACGATTTGCATAATACAAAGCCAGAGTTTCCAATTCGACGTCCCGATTATTTGTAACCAGAAACGTAGGTACTTGCCGACCATGGTCTTTGAAGATAACCTGTCGAACCTTAAAATTTGTCCGTGGCAGTGTGATCTCACTCTCATACATCTTGAACTTGTTGAATTTACGCTTCTCTTTTTTCAGGTCCACTTTAATCCAATCTTTCTCTGGTATGTTATTTGCATCCTCGATCAACTTCTTACCCCGCCTCCTCAATGTGATGAACTTGATCTTTCTGGTATCAAGATCTTCCAGGATATCATATGTCGTCAGTTTGGAATCAAATACCAATGTCTGTTCGATAATCCCCTTTACATCCGTCCAGTAGTTCACAAAGTTCACGATCTCATTTGATTCATCCTCTCTATCAATGTCAGTATTTGCATACAGGAGATGTCTGGATTCACCATCCTGAGCAAAGAGTGTCAGAGCACTTTTCAAACGTTGATGCTTTGCACCCACCCAGTTATCATCCATTTCTGACTTTTCTCCGTAGTGCGGTATGGAGTGGAAATCCAGGTTGATGGTATCCCCTTGATAGTATTGTGAATATGTTGTTCTCATTTGTGATATGAACTCTTTCATGAAAGACTGGATCGTTTCTTTGTCCACCATGTATGAGTATGTTGATGTGGCAGTTGTTTTTGGTGGAACATTCAATCCAGCAAAGAAACCAAAGCCGGTATCATGATTGTAACTTGATATTTTGGATAATCTTTCATGCCCTATCAACTTCAGAGCCAATATGGAGAAGATGGAATTGATCTTTGAGAGTTTCGAAGTTTCCGGGAATGGTGCTGATGAGATCAGTTCATACAATCCGGTTTGCAGGATATATGGTATGAAGTAGTATATTCCACCGACCTGACATTCGAATCTGTAGCTTTCAATTTGATCGATGTCGATTGCAGTTGATATTGGTGGTAGAAGCATGTTCTTTTTTGTGATGCCAAGTTCTTCCCCGGTTCTACGTGGTAATTTTGCAAATCCTTCATCCTTGATTATTCGGTTTATTGTCTGAATGCTTGTGCTAAATTCCTCTTTTGATAGGATGTCTTTGATTTCGTATACTGAATGGCCGGATTTTCGCAGTGAAACAATTCTGTCATGTATGTAATCGGAGGCTTGTCTTCTATTGGGTCCATATTGTGGTTTTACAAAGAATTCGACTTTTCCGTTTTGGAAATTGCTGACGAGAGATTGGAATGTGGATATGGAATATCCGGCTCTTTTTGCAGCTTCTTTTTGAGTTAATGATTCTAGGAAATATGCTCTTAGTGCTTCATATCGTTTCTGTGCAGGTTCTTTTGGGCTTTGGAAATACTCGATAGGATTGAATTCTTCATCGTCATTCATATGTATAGATTATGGAACTTATAATATTTAATATTTATTGTTAAAATGTATTATGCATCGCATATTTTAGGCTAAAATGGCTGTTTTTGGCGATTTTCTAGGCCATAATTGCTATGGTATGTTAATCTGTGTCGGAAAAAAAGATTTTTTATGTTCCATGAATGGAACATATTCTGTAGAGGTATTTATTGAAAAACGTTATCCTTCGAGATGATGTTGTTAAAAATATAGTAAGTACCTTAAATATTTCGATTTTGTCCTGAATAAACCTGCTCAATTATTTTAGATAATTTGATTAAAACTTCAAAAAAACCATTCATCTAGACAGATAAATCCATCTTATACCTGCGGCACCAGCTTCTTAATCTCAGCGCCAAGTGACTTAAGTATGGAATTACGCAATTCATTGGCTTCAGGACTGGTTCTCACCCTCGGGCGCGGAAGGTTTATCTCAAACATCTCCTTAACCGTTCCCGGACGCGCCGACATAACAACAACCCTGTCAGCAAGGTAAACCGCCTCATCCACGCTGTGCGTCACGAAAAGCGCGCTTATGTGCTCCTGCTCCCATATCCTGAGAAGCTCACCCTGCATGATATTCCGTGTCTGGGCATCAAGCGCCCCGAACGGCTCATCCATCAGCAAAAGTTTCGGGTTATTCGCATACGCACGGGCGATTCCAACTCTTTGCTTCATCCCGCCTGACAGTTCATGGGGAAAATGGTTCTCAAACCCGGTCAGCCCCACAAGGTCAATATAATGCTGTGATAACCGCTTCACCTCTTCCTTTTGCATGCCCTTAACCTCTGGTCCGAACTCGATGTTACCCCTGACAGTTCTCCACGGGAACAGTGCATACTCCTGGAACACGAAACCACATTCCCTGTTTGCGCCGGTTATTTTCTTATCATCAAGGAAAATCTCGCCGCTTGACGGCGTATCAAGCCCTGCTGCCAGCCGAAGGACTGTTGTTTTGCCGCAGCCGCTCGGACCCAGAAGGCACAGGAACTCACCCTCATTAACCTCAAGATTCACATTATTGACTGCAAATGAATTATTGAATTTCCGGGAAACGCCTTTTAAAACTAATCTGCCCATTTTATGAACCTCTTTTGGAACAGGAGTATGCTGATATTCATGAAATACCCGACAACACCGATTACAATCATACCTGCAACCATCTCTGCATAACGCCCGAGGTCGCCCATATTCCAGATAAAGTAACCAAGCCCGACAGGACTTCTAATAACCATTTCAGCAGCCACGATTGCCATCCACCCGACACCAAGCCCGATGCGCAAACCTGCTACAATAGAAGGAAGTGATGACGGGATTACCACTTTCGTGACAATTCCAAAGCCGGAAGCTCCAAGCGTCTTTGCCGCATCAAGCAGGCGCGGGTCAGTTGATTTTACGCCGTGGATGGTATTCAGGATAATGGGAAATACCATTCCTATAAAAACAATAAATATCGAACCCCCGGTCACAAGTATGAATATTGCCAGGGGTATCCATGCCATTGGCGGCATGTTCCTTATGATTTCGACTATCGGGTTCAGGATATTGCCGATAAGTTTAGAGTATCCCATCCAGATACCGAGCGGCACCCCGACAACGAATGCAAGGACACCGCCCTGTATGACACGTATCAGGCTGGCTTCAACATGGTTTATGATGCCGTATGTTACACCGGGACCGTACACTCTTGTGAACATCGAACCGGCAAGTGCACCCCATGTCTCGACTGGTGTTGGAATATCCCGAAGGCGCATGAAGGGGATATTGAATATATCCTCCCTCGCCAGAACTATAAGGATGTGCCATAAAAAAATAAAACCTATTAGGGAAAAGAGGTTTATAACCAATCCTTTTTTCCCTGAATCAAGCTTCATTAATAACTGACCTTTATTCCTTCCTTATCAGCAGCCATCAGGAAAAGGACATGCTGGATTGTACCAGGTCCCGGATACCCGACTGTCTTGCCCCTTAAATCCCGAAGTGAGTTAATGTCTCTGGCAACTACAATTACCGAGCCTTCGTTATTCATTCCTGAAATAACTTCAACACGGGCATCGTCTGTGGTGAAATCATTGCTGTTAATCCTGTGTATGATTACAGGCGGTATTCCGAGACTGCCGATATCCACTGTTCCTGCCTTGAAGCCTTTTTGCATCTCAAACGCCCCGTTCTGGAATGGCGCGCCTTCTGCAAGCGTGATGTTTATCCCGACATCATCAAACCATCCCTTTTTCCATGCCACATAGAACGGGAGTTCATGAACGTCATTAATTAGGTAACCGTAGCGGATTGTCACGGTTTTATTAAGTGCAAGCTCTTTGAGGGGAGTATCCTTATTCTGGATTGCCCAGTCAACATATTCCGTTGTTATCAGCGAGTTTGCGTATTCCTCTGCTGTTTTGTATCCTGACTGGTTCCATTTCCCTACATCAAAAATCCCGAAATCCATGATTCGCCCGATAAAAGTCTCTGCACCCTTAATGTTGGGGGCATACACGAAATCGACATTATCAAGGCTCAGTTCAGCAGCCTTCCTGTTCTTTATCCCGCCAAATTCCATTGTGAAGTTTACAACCTCATCATGGTAAGGGGAGTTTTTATCCTTGGCGCTGTTGATATATTCAACAGACGTTAACTGGACAAGGGATGCGCGTTTTAATATCTCGTCCGCATTTTCCGTTTTATTGTACCAGTCATTATCATACGCAACTACACAGCAGGGATGGTCTTCCCAAACATCCCCTGAATCCAGCAATGCTTTCCCGTAGCCGTCTGTTATGGCAATTGAAGGCCATGGTTCCCAGCCAACGAATCCTGCGATTTCTCCGGTGCTCAGGCGCTGTATCATATCCTGTCCGCCCATTCTCACAAGATTCACAGGTTTATCCTCTTCACCCGGCACTTTTTCAGTTGCCTGGAGACATCCTGCAACCAGCAAAGCCGCAAAAACCAGCAGTAAAATTTTCAACGATTTATTCATAACTATCCTCTCAACTAATTAATTACAGTTATCTCATAAACTACTCTATTTATTTGTTTCCGTATTTTGTTCTCCAGTAACCCTAATGTATTAATAACTTCCATGCTATATACTATTGGGACGGAGGAATATTAATGACATCTGATGAACTTATACAGGCAGCGGTAGAATCTGATGAAGCTTTCATCAGGGCGTTTTCAAGGATAATCAAGGAAGAACTACGCATGACAGCAGCAGAGTTTGGAGAAAAATCCGGCATTCCGGCAAGCACGCTCTACAAACTGCTGTCAGGTCACAGGGAGCCAAATATCAAGACGCTGCGGGAAATCGTAAGGACATTGAGGAAAATGGAAGGCACTGCAAAAACAGATTTTATAGCAGTAATAGCAGCCCGTCCTGTCCTTGATATGATTATGGAGAAAAAACTGAAAGTCGGGGGAAAACTGGTGACTGTAAGGGAATACTCTGCGACATCCATGGAAGAAGCCATTGTTGCCGCGATTAAAGCAGAAAGGGACGGCGCAAAAGCGCTTGTATGCGCCCCAATCGTGAGCACCACGGTTGAAAAAGTCCTGCGTATTCCAGTGACTATAATTATGCCGCGGGATAGTCTGATTGAAGCAATAGAACTTGCAGCGAAAAAAATGGTTTAATCACTTTACGTTCTGGATTAGTTTTTCCATTTTTTTGGATTCTTTCTCGCTGTCTATCTTTATTGTGAACGTTTCCCCGTCTTCAGGTTTGATTATGATATCTGCTTCGGGCATGATGCCAAAAACGATGATAGTTGAACCGGAATCCGACCATGATGAGAGCATCCCTTTAATATCTGCGGTACCGAAATCTTCGGAAATCCTGCCTTTAAATATAGTTACATCCACATTTTTTCCGTTAGCAAGCGTAATACTTTTTTTCCCGGTATTATGGAAATCCTGGATATTGTTCTGTGATGCAATCATTTGAATCTGGCTGTCAATAAAGCTGTTAACAATACTTGACGGAAGTGAAATACCAGATGGCAGAACAAGGCGCAACGTTGTGAGCTTCGAGGTCAACTGCGATGTCACTGCATTATCATCAAGTGAGCGGGTGGTTGTTTTCCGTACCTGCCCTTTTATGTCTTTTGCAAGTGTATCATCCATGTATGGCATGATAGCCATGTTTAATTTCACGGAATTTCCTGCAATTTCCTGTATCTGGCTCTGTTTCACCACGTCGCCTGCACTTATCCACCCAAGTTCGCCAAGAATGGAATCGCTGACTGTTGCAGGCCATGCTTCCTTTGTTTCAAGACATCCGGCTGCGAGCAAAGATACGAGTATAATTAAATAAAAAGTTTTTTTCATAATACCGCCTTTGTGGGAATAATATATTAGTTATTATTAATAACTTGTGGCAAATTGAATGGATATTATTAAACGAAAAATCACACAGCTTAAAAAGACGCTTTTAAGAGCACAGGCAATAGATGAAAACAGGCTTGCTGGTGAAATAAAACAAACAGGATTCAAGTGCATACAGTGCGGGAAATGCTGCCGGGAAGAGTACGGGGACAACACCGTCGCAGTATTTCCGTTTGAAATAAGGTGCATCTGTGAAAAAACAGGTATGGACTGGAATGAGGTCGTGCTTCCGACTCCGTCTGGTGATACGGATTCTGAGGGCAATATCCATACCTTTGAATGGGTTATCAGGACAAACGGGGATTGTATTTTCCTGAAAGACGGCATGTGCAGTGTTTACGAGGAACGGCCGTATATCTGTAAAACATACCCGTTTTACCTGTATGAGGAACGGCTTATGGTTTGTAATTGCGAAGGTCTTGGAAAAAGCATGGGTGAACTTGAGAGCCGTGAGATGGCGTCATTGCTGAAAGAGCGGTATATTACGGAAATCACAGAATCAATATCACTGTTTGAGAAGTTTAAAGAATTCAATCCCGGAGGCAGGGGAAACGTATGCGTCCACGACAGCGAGGGTGAGCACTGGGTCACGCTGTGACAAACACATTACAATTATAAACTTTAAACTAATATTAGGTTGTATGAAACTGCTTGCACTATCGGATTTACATGGCGATTATTCACATGTCAAAGCCCTGAAGAAGACAGCAGGACAAAAGGCAGGAAAAATCGATGCGGTACTGGTTGCAGGCGACCTCACGGATTTCGGACCTGATGAAAAAGCACTTGAACTTCTGGCAATGTTTGAAGAACCTGTGCTTGCAATACCTGGCAATTGCGACCACCCTTCGATTGTGGGACTTCTTGAAGAAAAAGGAGTTAACCTTCATAAATCAAAGCGTACTATTGGAAAAATGACATTCGCTGGGCTTGGCGGTTCAAATCCTACTCCTTTTAATACGCCGTTTGAGCTTCCAGAGGATGAGATAGCAAAAAATGTCAGCGCACTTCTAAAAGGCACGGACGCCAGGATTGTTTTATTATCCCATGCGCCCCCGAAAAACACACTGGATAAGCTTCCATTCGGGAACGTGGGCAGTGATGCACTTGCGCAAGCCCCGGGAAAATGCGACCTTATCGTTTGCGGGCATATCCATGAAGCCCGCGGAACTGTGCGTGTGAACGGCACACTTATTGTAAATCCTGGAATGGCGGCTAAAGGAGAAGCTGCCGTGATTACGATTAACGATGAAATAACAGTTGAATTCATAGACTCAAAATGATTAAAATAGCAATTTCAGGTAAAGGCGGTGTAGGAAAGACAACCGTATCAGGAACACTTGCCAGGCTTCTTGCAAGAGATGGTTATGACGTGCTGGCAATCGATGCAGACCCGAGCATGAACCTTGCCTCTGCACTTGGTATCAAAAACCCGCCAAAACCCCTCACTGAATTCGAGGAACTCATTGATGAGCGGGCTGGCGGACCAGCCGGTGTTTTTAAACTCAACCCGAAAGTTGATGATATTGTCGGGAAGTTCGGTGTTGTTGGTCCTGATAACGTAAAACTGCTCGTTCTTGGAACCGTTGAGCGTGGTGGAAGCGGCTGCATGTGTCCTGCAAGCTCTTTCATGAAAGCCCTGCTACGCCATGTGCTCCTGAAAATTAACAGTGTTGTCATATTGGACATGGAAGCAGGCGTCGAACATCTCGGGCGCGGGACAACACGTGGAATAGATATTATGCTGATTGTGGTGGAACCTGGTGCAAGGTCAATAGAAACAGCAGGCAGGGTTGTGGAACTGGCGCGCCAGATTGATATTAAAAAATTCGGCGCCGTAATCAATAAGGCAGGCGATGATGTAAAGTTTATCGAAAAACGGCTGGATGAGCTAGGGATTCCGGTTGTGGGTGTAATACCTTATGATTCAGCCCTTATTAAGGCAGATATGGAAAATATTGCACCTGTGGATATGGGCGGGAACGCAGTTGAAGCAATAAAAAATATCCTTGGGAAATTATCAGTAAAGCAGGAGTGAATAACATTAACAAAACAGACAGGATTCCGACAGGTTGTAAAGCGCTTGATGACATTCTCGGTGGAGGATTTGAGACGGGAATTGTTTCCCAGGTATATGGTGCATCAGGTACAGGAAAAACAAATATCTGTCTTCAGCTTGCGGTTGAATGCGTGCGAAGCGGTAAAAAAGTGGTTTACATAGATACGGAAGGTTTCTCAGCCGAGCGCTTCCGGCAAATCGCGGGCAGGGATACGAAAAAAATAGCAAGCGAGATTATCATTTACGAACCGGCAAGCCTTGAGCAGCAGTATTCTGCGGTTATTGACCTTGAGAAAATAACCGGTGACAGGGTCGGGTTAATTATTCTTGATTCAGCGGCACTTTTTTACAGGCTCGGGCTTACCAGTGATGACTCAAACGATGATAATGTGGCACTTCGGCGCGAACTTGTGAACCAGATTGGGATTCTTCACGGGATTGCAAGGAAACACGGGATTGTCGTGCTGATTACGAACCAGGTCTATAAGGACGTATCAACAGGCGAGCTGTGCCCAATCGGGGGAAATGCGCTTGAACACATGTCTAAAAGCATAATCCTGTTTGAGAAAACAGGAATTTCAAAACGCAGGGCGACCCTGCGAAAACACAGGTCAAAAGGTGAAGGGACATCCTGTGAATTCATGCTTACGGAAAAAGGTGTTGAGTAAGGGTAATACAAGACATCGGATTTGCTTGCAATAGTCCGGGTATCAGCAAAGGTTAAATCCGATAACATAATACTAAGCCATCTATTAGAGGTTAATTATGGCTAAATTTCCCGAAGCGGAACAATCACTTTTGAACATGAAAATCTGTATGAAATGTAATGCACGGAATTCATTGCGTGCAACCAGATGCAGGAAATGCGGATACACGAACCTGAGAACAAAATCAAAGGAAAGAAAGGGAACGTAAGTAAAAATGGTAATAGAGGAACGCCTCAACGAAATAATAGAAAAGGACGGGGCGGTCCACTTAACTCTCCTGGACCCCGATTCCCAGTTACCTGAAGTAGCTGGTGAAATAGCACAGGAGGCAGCCCGCGGCGGTACTGATGCTATCATGGTCGGAGGCTCGACCGGGGCGGCAGGTATTACGGTTGAAGAAACAGTACAGGCAATTAAAGCAAGCTGTAATCTTCCTGTCATACTGTTCCCTGGTAATGCCGGAGGGTTGAGTGAAAGTGCTGATGCCGTATTTTTTATGAGTCTTCTTAATTCGAGGGATGTTAATTATATTACCACCAACCAGGCAATAGGGGCACCGATTGTGTATAAGAGCGGTATCGAGCCAATATCAATGGGGTATATAGTTATCGAGCCCGGCGGTGCAGCCGGCTGGGTCGGTGATGCGCGCCTTATACCGAGAAACAAGCCCAAGCTGGCTGTCGCTTATGCGCTTGCAGCAAAATACCTTGGTATGCATTATATTTACCTTGAGGCTGGTTCAGGAGCAAATAAGCCTGTTCCTGTGGAGATGGTGGCTGCTGTTAAGAAATCAGTCGGGACAAACAAGGTTATTGTCGGCGGCGGAATAAGGGACGGCGCAACGGCAAAGGAGCGAGTTAAAGCAGGCGCTGACATGATTGTCACTGGCACGATTGTCGAGGAAGTCGATAATGTCAGGGAAAAGATTGAAGAGCTTGTTAATGCGATAAAGTTTTAAGATTGCTGTTTTATTTTTCCGGTGTAATTTTCCTTATACCCTCATTGAGCGAAAGGTCTTCCGGGTTACTCATGCCTGTTAAGTGTATTATCCTCTTTTCGCCATTCACTTTTAGCTTTACCTTGAAACAGCTTTAGCAAAAGTGAAGTGAAAGTGATGGAAGTCGAACTAAAAGTTACATGCCCAGGACGGGATCCGAACCCGTGACCTCCAGATTTCTCAGGAGCTGAATGCGCCTCATCAGAATATACCCTATGAGTCTGGCGCCCTAACCGACTAGGCCACCTGGGCACAACTTACCCTACATGCAAAGGAGATATTAAAACATATCGCATTGATGGTACGCAAAAAACAGCGCATCGCAAAAAACAATGAATTATATAGCGGGGCATGGATTCGAACCATGGATCTACGGGTTATGAGCCCGTCGGGATTTCCTGACTACCCTACCCCGCTTCGGGTCAAAATAGCAACCCCTTAATAGTTTATGCTAAATGATAAAGACTTCGGTTAGGGTTATTGGATTTAACAATCTTTAAACCCCTGCAAGACAAGGAAAGAGCATGCTCAATGCAATAGAGACCACAGGGATAACAAAACACTTTGATGACCTGACAGCAGTAAACAATATCACAATTCATGTCAAACCCGGCGAACTATTCGGTCTGCTCGGACCAAATGGTGCCGGGAAAACAACACTGATAAACCTGCTCTCAACCATGACAGCGCCTTCAGGAGGAAGCGCAACCGTGTGGGGAAATGATGTGGTAAAACAGGCATCCAAAGTGCGCCAGAATATCGGTGTGGTATTCCAGGGTACCACGCTGGACGACCACCTTACAGGACGGGAAAACCTTGACCTGCACGGCAGGTTTTATGGGCTTGACAGCAAAACCCGAAAGCAGAGAAGTGAAGAAGTACTATCACTTGTCGGGCTTTCTGACAGGGCAGATGCAATAGTTAAGACATACTCAGGCGGGATGATGCGCCGCCTTGAGATTGCCCGCGGGCTCATGCACCATCCCCGCGTGTTGTTCCTTGATGAGCCGACACTCGGTCTTGACCCGCAGACAAGGCGCCATATCTGGGAATACATAAAAACCCTGAATGAAAAGGAAGGCGTAACAATTGTTCTCACCACGCACTACATGGAAGAAGCAGATAACCTGTGTGACAGGATAGCCATAATAGACCACGGTGAGATTGTTGTCCTTGACACACCTCATGCCCTGAAAAACATGCTGGGAGGAGATGTAATTACACTTGAAGTGGAAAACCCGGATGAAACGGGGAGGTTATGTGACATCTACAAGAAAAACGGAAGCGCCAGCACGGCATCATACAGGGACAAACAGATATTTATTACCATCATGGACGGTGAACACCAGATTCCGCATGTGCTGGCTCTTGCCTCGGAGGCAGACATACCTATACAATCTGTAAGCCTGCGGAAACCAACGCTTGATGACGTGTTCCTGCACCATACAGGGCGCGCCATACGTGATGAAAAGGAACCGAGTATGGCAGAACGCGTGGGATACAAGTTAAGGTCAAGGAGGAAATAATGGTTAAACAGGCGCTCAATACGGTTTATACCATGTGGCTAAGGGAAATGCTGCGGTTTTCCAGGTCAAAATCACGAATCATCGGCTCGCTGTCAACACCGCTTTTTTTCCTTGTTATACTTGGCGCTGGTTTCAGTTCGAGTTTCCAGATGCGGGGCGGCGGGATGTTTGACAAAAGCTTTCTTGCGCCTGGTTTGATTGGAATGTCAGTCCTTTTCTCGTCCATGATGGGCGGCGTATCCATAATCTGGGACAGGGAATTCGGGTTCCTGAAAGAGATACTGATAGCTCCGGTCAGCCGTTTCTTTGTTGCGCTGGGAAAAGCAGTGGGCGGCGTGACAACAGCCATGATTCAGGGCACGATGATAATGGTTATTGCATGGTTAATCGGGGTGGAATACGTATCTTTTCCAGGCGTTCTTGCAGCCATTGTCGTAATGTTCGTAACAGGCATCGGGTTTATCGGGCTTGGCATCTCGTTAGCCACGCGGATTGAGAGCCACGAAGGTTTCCAGATGATTATGAGTTTTTTGACAATGCCGCTTGTCCTGCTAAGCGGCGCTTTTTTCCCGATTTCCAACCTGCCTGCATGGATGGGCTACCTTGTATATGCAAACCCGCTTACATACAGCGTTGAGGCGCTCAGGTTTTGCCTGCTTGGCAGTTCCACGATTGCGGTTTCTGAAAGCGTGACAGTCCTTGTCCTGTTTGCGTTGCTGATGACAGGGCTTGGCGGTAAACTGTTCGGTAAAATGAGGGTCTGATATGATTGTATTATCAGGAGGCACAGGAACACCTAAACTTATCAGGGGATTGAGGAGGCTTGTTCCTGATGAGGAGATTACGGTTATAGTTAACACGGCAGAGGATTTGATGGTTTCAGGTAATCTTGTTTCTCCTGATATGGATACTGTTTTGTATCTTTTTGCAGGGATGCTTGACGAGTCGAAATGGTGGGGTGTGAAGGACGAAACGTATCATACAAACACGGCGCTTGGGAAACTGGGGCACAATGAGAAGATGCTTATCGGGGATACTGACCGCGCCACGCATATTTTCCGCTCGGAATTGATGCGAAACGGCGCAGCACTTACGGAAGCAACTGCGCAATTGTCAGCAAAGCTTGGGGTCAGGGCGCGGATTCTTCCGATGTGCGATGAGAAGGTGGATACGATGATAACCACACCTGATGGTGTTATGCATTTCCAGGATTTCTGGATAGGCGCGCGCGGTGAGCCTGAGGTTCTTGATGTCGGGATTTCGGGAATTGAGACGGCGCGCGCGACAGAAGCGGTGCTGGATGCGCTTGAATCTGAGGATAATGTGATAATCGGACCGAGTAATCCGATTACGAGTATAGGACCTATTCTGGCATTGAAAGGGATGCGGAAAATATTAGCTAAGAAAAAAGTGCTTGCAATAAGTCCAATTATTGGAAATGCACCTGTCAGCGGACCAGCAGGGAAGCTTATGAAAGCGGCAGGATTTGAAGTTTCGTCAATGGGTGTAGCGCGGTGTTACGAGGATTTAATTGATGTTCTTGTGGTTGATGAGAGGGACGGCGCGGATGAGGGTGATTTTCCTGTGAGGACTGTGAAGTATGATACGATGATGACCTCGGTTGAAAATAGTGAAGCGCTTGCGGGGTTTTTAATTGGATTATTTTCTAATTTCGGATGATTTAGTAGAAAACTGTCAAAAATCTGGCCACCATGCATCCGGCAATATTTTTTTAATTTCCAGCGAAGGCATAGAGGTTATTGTGTGATAATCTGACTTTGGAATAACTTTTCGTTCTAATTTTGAAGAGTGAAAATCATATCCATTTCTTATACAAATATTTTGGCGCCTAATATTTTTTCTAAATTTTTTCACTTTTGAGTCTGTCCATCCTTGAATTTTATGAATATAATAATCTTTGTTAGTTTGTTTTATCCGCCCATTATAATTATCAAATTCTTGATGTAAAGGTCTGTTCCTACAATCAGCGATTTGTACCCCCCATTCATAGCATTTTTTTCGTTTCAATTCCATCTCTTCGAAATTATGCTCCCAATTAAAAATCATAAATATTGATATATCTTTTCTATTATAACCTGCTTTACTTAAAATTTTTATTTGTTTATCAACTTTTTTCCATTCTTTAAATGGACCGTCCCACGCGATTCTTGGATTAATAAAACGTGCTTTTTTGAGCAATTTAGCAAGTTTCAATGTTAACAATCTCCCATCTAATCCGCTTTGACTTTCTGATTTAACAACCTTTCCATTAACCTTTAAGTCGATTAGTTCTTTTAGAATGTTTTCGATAAACGGATTGGCTAAAAGATTATTATCATAAAAAACAACTTTATTTTTTAAAACTTCATTTTTGATGCTTTTCTTTGGTTTGAACTCAGGCTCGATTTTCCATACTCCGCAAAATGTACAATGGCGTTTGCAGCCACGTGAAGCATGAATTATCTGGTAATCGACATCAACAAAACTATAATCAGGCGCGGATTTTTCGAATTTTTCAACCGTTCCCTTATTCGCTGTCACATTAAGTTTAGCACATTTTTCTTGAAATTCAGAATTCTCAAAAAACAGGGATACATAAATACCGCCAACATTAATGGGAGTGTTTGGGAATAGAGTTCTATAATATTCAGTAGTATCCCAAAATTCTTTCTGCCAGTAAGTGAAGAGCGATGTTATATATATTAAATCGGGCTCAAAATCAGTGTTTACTTTTCCATGAACAAGATGCGGAGCATCATTTAAAGTTTTATGGTATGATGCAATTTTCAATAATGGTATTGGAAGGAAGTCTTTATGGTTGAGACTCTTTGAGGGTGTTGGAAATTTTGGTTGTACTAAAAGGATATTTTGATTCAAAATTTTACCTCAAATATATCTATAAATCTCAAATAATATTACACCTCTATATTAACAATTGTACATTTTTTCATTTTTTCCTCAATGGCTATGTCCATTTCATTAAAATTATCCCCTTTTCCGTTAGCTACCCTGTTTATAGAGCGACCGACTTGTCGGAGAAATGTACCAATTCTACTTCCCTTCTCGTTAATTATTTGATAATTTTCTATAATTCCCATATGCCCAATAAGTCGCCCTATAACCATTACATTTTTGTCATAATGAAATGAATAATGGGTCTTTTCGTTTATAGCAGTTGAACATAACTGTTTAAATGAAGGTTTTTCATAATTTAAACCCATTGTTTTAGCTAAATCAAATAATTTAGAATATGTTATATTTTTAGTACCCTTTTCAAAAATTTGCATTAATGTCTCCGGTTTTATCAACCCTTTCCATATACTACTATCGATTAATAGAGCTAAAATATTATGTAAATTTGACTGATCTTTACTAAATAATATACTAAATATTTCGAAAAGATTCTCTTTTTGTTCTGGTGAAAGCCAATCAAATTTCTTCATTTTAGTTTCATCATAACTTTGTTTGAAATTCAAATGGTGGATAATCTCATAAAATGTTTTCAAGGCTGTCAATGGTTTTGTAATATCTTCCAATGACATTTCATCTTCACTTAATATAGTTTTTAATAAATAATTTTCTATACTATCACGTTCATCAGTTTGAATATAAATTATTTGGT
Source organism: Candidatus Methanoperedentaceae archaeon HGW-Methanoperedenaceae-1 (assembly GCA_002839545.1). GTDB lineage: Archaea > Halobacteriota > Methanosarcinia > Methanosarcinales > Methanoperedenaceae > Methanoperedens_A. The sequence goes on along the minus strand of PGYG01000033.1, from coordinate 1,308 downwards.
CATTTTCAGAAAGCTCATCAATGGACGAAAGATTGTAATCATCCCCGTATTTTTTCCTTATCAATATACCTTTTTGGAAAGAAATTGTGTCAATTGTTCCATCCTCGAATCTTACATCTAAGTTTATGTATTCTTTTGAAGGATTGTGAATAATCGATCTTTTTTGCGGCTCATTCTGTTCTTTTTGTCGTGCTTGAGCCCATATCTCTTTGAGCGTTTTCATCTCTTCAACTTCGGTTTCATCAGCATTTGATTCGTCCAACTGTTCTTGCCTTATTGCAGCATCTATTGGTGTGTCAGATTCATCTTCTATGACATCTTTAATATCGGGTTTAGGCGGCAACTCAAAACGACAGCTTTTACTTGTATGCTCAATTGAGAATAGCAGGTCTCTTTGGGAAATTTTTGTTTCGTTTTCGGAAATAAGATCATTGTATAATTTTATTTGTTTCATTAATTCTTTAAAATTTCTTCCCGGATACGCAAAAAAAGTAATCTTTTTAAATGGCAATAATAAAGCATCATACCCATGTGAGATTAATATATCATCATCAGATATTGTATGAAATGGAATTGGGCCTGGTATTACTAACTCGCTTGATTTAATGATTTCGTATGGTAGAGTTTGCATTTTTGCAAGCTCTGTATATTTAATTTGTATCTCATTTTCAACAACACTTTTAGGATGATTATCAGTTCTTTGTTCTACTTTAACGTTTAAAATTAAAATACTGGATTTTCTTTCAAATGAAATGTTTACGAGTTTTGTCTCATGGAATGAAACATCGTCTTTAACAATAGCTTTGTAAATAACAAAATCTTTGAGAGATTGCTTTTTGATAGTTTTATGTTGAGTGAACTCTAAATATTCTACTGGCATGTGAATATATCCAGTTATTTCTAAATACCCCTCTTTTTGAAAAAAACTTACATTGATTTCAGGATTGTTGTTAGAAATAAATCTTTTAATATTATTAATACCTGATTTTTGTATGGCGCCGTTATCAAAAATGATTTCCTTTATTGTTCCACCATTTTCCGGTGCATATTCCAAAAAAACCGTATTATTTGTACGAAGTATATGGAGTGAAATCTTAATATTTTTAAATGAATTAAATAAATAACTTAAAGAATCTGAAAATGAAGTTTTTGTTTTTATAAGCTGAGGATATAGATTTGCAACAATAATAGATGTTTGAGCTGTTTTATCCTAAGTTTGACAGATATCACTATTTTTTAAAGATACTGGCATCTATTTCAACAAAAAATTCACAATTTTTGTCTGGAAAATCAATTTGACAGTTACAA
>PGYG01000032.1 GCA_002839545.1 Candidatus Methanoperedentaceae archaeon HGW-Methanoperedenaceae-1 | reverse complement strand
ATATTCTCAATCAGCCCTTTCTTTGGCGCAAGAACCTCGCCGCCTTTTAGTTCCTCTTCCTCGTCAAACCGCCCGTCATTGGTATCGCCTGTCGGCTTTGCGGATAAAACCCGGTTCTGCTTCATGAACTCACGCAGCAAGAGGTTCTCAACCATCTGGGTCTGTCCCCCGTCAAGAATATCCTGGAGCAGTGTCCCGCTCGCCCTTGCAAGCGCTATGTACTTGTCGATGAGTTTCAGTTTAATGAGGAAAGCAAGCGCAAGTTCAGAATCCCTTCTTGCATATTCGATGAGTTTGCCGAACTTCTCGCCGCCTTCGTTCCAGTACGATTCCATTTCAAGAACCGGTACGTCAAGTTTCTCCATTCCGAGAAGTTCCTTTGCCGAGTTTTTCAACGTGTACCGCTTGAGGCTGAACTCACGGCGGATAAGGGGAAGCACGTCAACAATGATACGACCGATGGCGGTAATCCTGGTGGTATTCACGATTTTCCGGTAATATACCCCCCTTCCGTCCCTGCCCATCAACGGTTCGATATTTGCCTTTTTCTTGTTAAGTATCTTGACCCTGTCCACGATATAGGGAATATCAAAACCATTGGAGTTGTATCCCACAAGAATATCAGGGTCAAATTCCCTGATTATTTCAAAGAACCGTTTAAGCATCGCCTCTTCACTGCCGCAGGCTTCAGTGTTGCCGCCCACATCAGCGTTCTTACCAACGAGCACGAGGGAGCTCATACCTTCAAACTCTGGCGAGAAGGCAAGGCTTACCATAACAATGGGTGAGGTATCAGGCTGCGGCATGGCGCCGTTTATGGGAAGACACTCGATATCAAAAGCAAGGTGCCGAAGCGGTGCGTTTTTCAGGAGGTCAAGGGATTCGACATTACGTGAGGTTATTTTTGTAGTGCAAAGAACATCCGTGTCAATGGACAGCGGCTCCGGTTCAGCTGCCGCCCATCCCATTCCCCCGAGTCCGTTATCGATAAGGTACCTGTTCCTGAACAGGATGTCGGTCTCATATATCTCATCTACCATCCCCCTCACATTATCACGTATTTCAGGCACGTTTTTCGGGTCATGAACCGTAATTTTCAGCATGTCCGAGGGAGCGCTGAAATATCCCACAGGTTCAAACCGCTGCACAGGTTCAATGCGTTTTATGTATTCGGCAAACTGTTCCTTGAGTTTCGATGCTGTTTCGGGTTTTGCTTTTGCATAAAAATAAGGCTCAAATTCCGGTACTGAACAGCAGATACTGTTTCCTGATTCATCCCTGCCGTACAGCCTGACAACTGGCTTGCTGTCGCTGTATGTGTAATCGGCATCGAGAATCTGGAATTTCATAAGGTTTAGATGCGGTTTAAACCCGATATAGGTTTCTTTAAGTCTGTAACCGACAATTTCAACCCTGAAATGCTCACAAAAATCATCACAGAAGGCACAACACAAATAGAAGTTCCAATCCCTGATGAGAACTCAAGCTTTCCCCCGTCTTCGGTGTCGGTATTCTACAACCCTGAAATGCAACTTAACAGGGACATTTCAGTTGCAGCAATTGCATGTTTTGTAAAAGATAATCCGGAATACACATACCTTGACGCACTCTCAGCATCCGGCATCCGCGGGCTTCGTATCGCAAACGAGGTAGGGCTTGCAACAACAATGAGCGACTGGGAAGAGGAATCTGTCGGGCTGATTGAAAAAAACATCATACTCAACAGCCTCGAAAACTGCACCGCGATAAAAAGGAATGCAAACGTGGTGATGCTCGATAACAGCTTTGACATAATAGACCTTGACCCGTTCGGGACACCAGCCCCGTTCCTTGATGCAGCGTGCCGTTCTGCAAGGAAACTGCTGTGTGTGACTGCGACTGACACCGCGCCATTGTGCGGCGCACATAAGAAAGCAGGCATCAGGAGATACGGTGCCGTTCCCCTTAAAACCGATTATTACCCTGAAATGGGTGTGCGGATTCTCATTGGCGCAATTGCGCGGACTCTTGCAAGGAGTGATAAAGCCATGACACCCCTGCTGTCCTATGCCTCACAGCACTATTACAGGGTATTCGTGGAAGTGAAAAAGAACGTTGTATCAGCAGATGAATGTTTGAAGCAGATGGGTTTTGTTTCCCAGTGTTTCAAGTGCGGGGAAATGCATAAGGAATTTGGACTTGCTGTTCACATGGATAAAGAGTGTCCTGAATGCGGTGAGAAAACAACCATAGCAGGTCCGCTGTGGCTTGGCAGCTTGCACGACAGGGATTTCTGTGATTGTGTGCTGGCAGAGTGTGAAAAACGGGAGTTCACGCGGGCAGTGAAATTAATCAGGCTTTGCAGGGATGAGCTTGATATACCATTGCACTACGATTACCATAAACTGTGCAAGTCACTCGGGATTTCGGCAAGACGCACAGATGAGCTTATCAGTGTTCTGAGGGAGCGGGGCTTTGGCGCCTCACGCACACATTTTTCCGGGGTTTCGTTTAAGACCGATGCGCCGCTTGGAGAGATTAAAAGGATTGTCATGGGACTGGATTAATAATCAGGCTTAGAATTATATCATTGGTTTAATGCCTTTTATTACAAAATATGACAAATTATTTAAACTTTGCAGTTTATGATTATTCCATGAAACTTATTGGAAAGGGCAAGGCAAAAGACATCTATCTTGCTGATAACGGCGACATAATCTTTGAGTTCACAGACAGGATTACAGCTTTTGACGGTGCGAAAAAGGCAGAATATGCCAATAAGGGAAAAGTATGCTGCGCACTTGCAGAATACTGGTTCAATATACTTGGGCACGAAGGCGTACCCACTCATTTTAAAGAGAAAGTTGGCGAAACCGGGATGAGAGTTGTTAACCTGAAGATTCTTCCGGTTGAGGTTATATGGAGAAACTATGTTGCAGGTTCCCTATGGCGGCGCTATGAAAATAAGGAGATAAAACTGCCAGATGATACCGAAGCAAGAGAAGGTGCGCCTATCCCCAACGGCATGCTTGAATTTACCACCAAGTTCGAGGCTATTGACAGACCGGTAACCACACAAGAAATTATTGATGCTAAATGGATGACAGAAAAGGAACTGGAATACCTGCGCGATGTCACAGGTAAAATCAACAGTATAATGTTCTCCCACCTTCTTCGTAAAAACATAATCCTTGCAGACTTTAAAGTGGAGTTCGGGAAAAAAACCAATGGTAAAATAATTCTTGCAGATGAGGTTGGAACTCCAGACGGTTGCAGGTTCTGGGATAGGAATGCATACATAAAGGGTGAACTTCACAGCCTTGACAAAGATGTATTCAGGAAAAACAAAGGTGATTTATCAGCCGCGTATCTTGAAATTTATAACAGGATTACAAAGGATTAATAATATAGACGTTTATTTTTGTGGTGATGGATATAGACGACCTGACAAAGTGGATTATAGCTGTTGACCGAAGGGTACTGGTCATGAAAACGCTCCATGAACATGGACTGATAAAAGCATCCGAGATTGCAGAACAGACAGGCAGGTCATTACAGAACATCAGCCGAGCGTTGCGGGAACTCGAAGAATACGGATTAATAGAGTGCCTCACCCCTGAAAAACATACATGGAAAAGATATATCCTGACAGATAACGGTTTACAGGTATTTGAAAAGCTCAGGAAAAGTCATTTTATCGATTAAACATGCTTAAACTTAATTCAGATGAGGTAAACAAGGCAGCAGAGCTCATAAAAGCTGGCGGGACAGTTGCCTTTCCTACAGAGACAGTTTATGGATTGGGAGCGGATGCATTAAACCCTTTTGCTGTTGAAAAAATATTCAAAGCAAAGAACCGCCCGCCAGACAATCCCCTTATAGTGCATGTTTCATCAAAGGATATGCTCCGCATCGTGGCAAGGGATATTCCGGAGACTGCCTTCCGACTCATGGACTCGTTCTGGCCTGGTCCTCTCACCCTTATACTGAAACGCACTGATGTTGTGCCCGATATAACAACCGGCGGACTTGACACTATTGCAGTAAGGATGCCTGCCAATGAGCTCGCTCTTGCCTTTATCAGGGAGGCAGGCGTGCCAATAGCGGCGCCCAGCGCGAACACATCAGGAAGACCAAGCCCGACAAAAGCAGAGCATGTAATAAAAGACATGGATGGAAGGATTGACGCTCTTATTCTGGGAGAAGACAGCAGGATTGGAATGGAATCTACTGTCTTAGACCTCACGGTCACCCCGCCCGCACTCCTGCGCCCCGGCGGATTGAGCCTTGAAGAAATAATCGAGTGTATAGGAGAAGTTATGACAGTAAACGTGTCCGGGAAATCCCCTGGTATGAGGTACACGCACTACTCTCCTGAAACAAAGCTTGTGCTTGTCGAGGGAAAAAGCAGCATTGTGCCTGCTGAGATAAACCGGCTTGTTAATGATTACCGGGAAGCGGGACTGAAAGTTGGTGTAATTATAACGAGAGAAAGTTCCGAACACATAGACTGTGATGCAAAATTCATCATCGGGAGTGTAAATAACCTTAAAGAGGTTGCAGGAAGGCTCTTTTCAGGACTTCGTTTCCTGGATGAAGCTGAAGTTGATATTGGAATTGTAGAGGGAACCTTTCCTGAAATAAAGGAGGGCAGGGCAATAATGAACCGGCTCAGGAAAGCGGCTGGGGAGAATATCGTTTACAGTACCTGATTGTAGTTTTTGATAAAAGCCGCGCTAACCGATGACCAATGGAAACTTATTTATTTCATCATAATTACTAATAACATATCATAAAAGAGGTTGTATGGATGCTACTTAAAAACCCGGCAGGAGAATTACCCAGAGTAAATAAATCAGCTTACATATCTGAATATGCTGTAATCATCGGAAACGTAGAAATCGGAGAAAATGTCATTATAGCCCCGAATGCCACCATCAGGGCAGATGAACCGGGTTCAAGGATAATAATTGGCAGTGGCTGCAACATACAGGATAATGTTGTGATACATGCTCTCCAGGGTTCGACAGTTTTGGTTGGTAATAAAACATCACTGTCACACGGGTGTATTGTTCATGGTCCATGTACAATAGGTAATAACTGCTTCATCGGATTTGGTTCTGTGGTTTTTAACTGTGTGGTTGGAAATGGGTGTGTTGTCCAGCATATGGCACTGTTAAAGGATGTAACAATTCCTGACAGGAAAACAGTAAATGACGGCATGGTCGTAAATGAACAGGACACTGCTGATAAACTGGATAAGGTTACAAAAGACCTGACAGATTTTGCAACAAGGGTTGTATCTGTTAACCTTATGCTGTCAGAATCATACCCGAAAATAACCCATAAATTAATTAAGAATACTGCCAAGTAGGAAACATTATTATGGCAAAGGTAAAACTCACTGACACGACACTGCGCGATGCCCACCAGTCACTCATTGCCACAAGGATGAGGACGCGGGATATGCTTCCCATAGCAGAGAAAATGGACGCGGTGGGATTTTACTCACTTGAAGTATGGGGCGGTGCCACATTCGATTCATCTATCAGGTACCTGAACGAAGACCCGTGGGACAGGCTCAGGGCATTGAAAAGCGCAATCACTAAAACCCCGCTCCAGATGCTGCTACGCGGGCAGAACCTTGTGGGTTACAGGCATTATCCTGACGACATTGTGGTAAAATTCGTTGAACATGCAGCAGAATCAGGGATTGATATTTTCAGGATTTTCGATGCTGTGAACGATATACGCAACATGGAAGTATCCATAAAAACCGCAGCACGCGTGGGTGCCCATGTGCAGGGTACGGTTTGCTATACCATCAGCCCTGTCCACACTATCCCGTTATACGTCAAGATGGCAAAAGAACTGGAAGAAATGGGATGTGATTCATTGTGCATCAAGGACATGGCAGGGCTTATTTCCCCGCAGGCTGCCTATGACCTTATAAGCGCACTGAAAGACGAACTGAGCATCCCGATTGACCTTCACAGCCACTGCACAAGCGGTATGGCTCCCATGAGTTACCTTTTCGCGGCACAGGCAGGAGTTGATATTCTTGATACCGCCATGTCGCCGTTTGCGTGGGGTACATCACAGCCGCCCACAGAAACCATGGTAGCAGCACTTCAGGGAACGCTTTATGATACCGGGCTTGACCTTATTTTATTAACTGAAATCAAGAAATACTTCGAGGAGCTCAAGAAAAAATACCGGGGAATCCTTGACCCGATTTCCGAGACAATAGATACCGATGTCCTGAAGTACCAGATTCCAGGCGGCATGCTCTCAAACCTTGTATCCCAGTTAAAGGAGCAGAACGCACTTGACAGGTACGAGGATGTACTTGCCGAGATGCCAAAAGTCAGGGAAGAACTGGGTTACCCGCCTCTTGTCACCCCGACAAGCCAGATTGTGGGAACCCAGGCTGTAATGAACGTCCTTATGGGTGAGCGTTACAAGGTCGTGCCAAAAGAAGTGAAAGACTATGTAAAGGGCTTGTACGGTAAAACACCAGCACCAATAAGTGATGAAATCCTCTCGAAAATACTTGGTGACGAGGAACCAATTACCTGCCGCCCTGCTGACCTTTTGGAACCTGAACTCAATAAGGTCACAAAAGAGGCGGAAGAACTCGGGATTGTCAGGAAACCGGAGGATATACTTACTTATGCTCTTTATCCTGCCATAGCCCCGAAGTTTTTACGTGGTGAAATTAAAGAAGAGACCCTTGAGCCTCCGAAAACGCAGGACGTGGGGCAGGCAGCTCAAGGGCAGATGCCTACAGAATTCAAGGTGGAAGTTGACGGCGACATGTTCGATGTGAAAATCATTTCCGCCAGTGGCGGGATGGCAATAAGCCAGGCATCAGGGCAGCCAAAGGATATAGACGGCGCAGTTACCGCGCCAATGCAGGGAATGATTCTAAAGATTAAAGTCAAGAAAGGCGATAAGGTTGCAAAGGGCGATGTTGTGCTGGTTCTTGAAGCCATGAAAATGGAGAATAACGTCCACGCATCCCATGACGGTACAGTGCAAGAGATACTGGTCAGGGAAGGCAGTACTGTCAGTGCAGGCGACCCGTTGCTCGTGGTTGGTTAGATATGTTCAAAAAAGTACTGATTGCCAACAGGGGAGAAATCGCAATCCGCATCATGCGCGCATGCAGGGAGCTTGACATAAATACGGTAGCCGTTTATTCGGAAGCGGATAAGAACGCCCTGTTTGCCAAATACGCTGATGAGGCTTACTATATCGGTCCGTCCCCTGCAAGTGAAAGTTACCTGAATATGGACAGGATACTGGAAGTGGCGCATGAAACCGGCTCAGAAGCAATACATCCCGGCTACGGTTTCCTTGCCGAGAACCCTGTATTTGCAAGACGGTGTACAAAAGAAGGAGTTACCTTCATTGGTCCTGACGCATCAGCCATAGAAAGCATGGGAAGCAAGATAGCTTCAAAAGAAACCATGCGTGCTGCCGGGCTTCCGGTCGTTCCTGGAAGTAATGAAAGCATATCTGATGTCGGGAAAGCAGCGGATATTGCACAAAGCATAGGGTATCCCGTGATTGTCAAATCCTCAGCAGGCGGCGGCGGAATCGGGATGAAAGTCGTCAGGAAGAAAGAAGAGCTTGAACACGCAATTGAATCTACCAGGAGGGTTGCAAAATCCGCATTCGGCGATTCAACTGTTTTTATAGAAAAGTACCTTGAGGAACCGCGCCATATCGAATTCCAGATACTGGCTGATACTATTGGGAATACCATCCATGTATGTGAGCGCGAGTGCTCTATCCAGAGACGGCACCAGAAACTGATTGAGGAATCACCGTCCCCTGTCATGACACCTGAATTGAGGGAGAGGATGGGGAACGATGCGATTAAGGCTGCAAAAGCCATCAATTATACCAATGCCGGAACTGTCGAGTTCCTGTATTCAAAAGGTGATTATTATTTCCTTGAGATGAATACAAGACTTCAGGTAGAACACCCGATAACAGAAGTGGTTACAGGTATTTCCCTTGTTAAGGAGCAGTTAAGAATTGCATCCGGGGAAGGGCTGAACCATAAACAAGAGGACATACAGCAAAGAGGATGGGCAATCGAATGCCGCATCAATGCAGAAGACCCGCTGAATAATTTTACGCCGTCACCAGGAAAATTGAGGCGGTACCGCTCGCCAGGCGGTCCAGGAGTCCGTGTGGACAGCGGTGTGCATACTGGTTATACAATAACGCCTTTTTATGATTCTTTAATCTCAAAACTCACGGTATGGGGTGAGAACAGGGATGAAGCAATCAACCGGATGAAACGGGCATTATACGAGTATATAATTGTCGGCGTGACCACAAACATCCCGTTCCACAAAGCTGTTATGAACAATGAGTATTTCAGGCGCGGGGAGCTTACCACACATTTCATTGATGACCACAACATCATTGCAGACGTTGCGAAGGTTGTTGAAGCAGATAAGGAAAAAGGTGCTACCCTGGCTTCTGCAATCGGGGCTGACGATAAAAAAGTGGCTGCAATAACGGCTGCTGTAGGGGCGTATATGCAGGGTGCAAAAGCAGTGGGAAAGGATGACCATAAAAGATAAGATACTTGGAAAACTTATCTCTAATAAAGGAACACCAGTTTCAGGCGAAAAGCTTGCCAGTGAACTTTCGGTTTCAAGGGCAGCTGTCTGGAAACATATAAAAACATTAAGGGGTGAGGGATATATGATTGATTCAACCACCAACAGGGGTTATTCGCTTACAGGGGCACCCGACCTGCTGGCGCCTGCGCAAATCAAAGCAGGACTTAATACCTGCATAATCGGGAAAGAGATTCATTATTTCAAGGAAATCGAGAGCACTAACACCAAAGCCCGTGAAATTGCACATTCTGCTGAAGAAGGAACTGTTGTTATTGCAGAAACCCAGAGCGGTGGAAAGGGCAGAATCGGGCGGAAATGGCTGTCGCCGGAAGGCGGTATATGGCTGTCCATTATCCTGAAACCAAAAATACAGCCGTTACATGCAGCGCGCCTCACGCTTCTGGCAGGTCTTGCAGCTGCAAAAACAATACAGGGTATGAGTATTGAAGCGAAAATAAAATGGCCGAATGATGTCCTTGTTAAAGGAAAAAAAGTATGCGGCATCCTTACTGAAATGGAAGCAGAGCTTGACAGGATAGATTACTGTGTTGTGGGAATCGGCATTAATGCTAACGTGGATACCGAACTATTCCCTGAGGAAATCAGGGACTTATCAACTTCACTGGAACATGAACTCGGACATGCCGTGAACCGGAACTGGTTTGTAAGGAGGTTACTTGAGGAGTTCGAGAAGGAATACCTTACATTCCAGAAGGATGGATTTTCATCGATTCTTGAAGAATGGAGAAACATGTCAGGAACTATCGGGGAGTATGTTAAGATTACAACCCAGGCAAAGACTATTTACGGCGAGGCTGTCGGTGTGGATGATGACGGAACCCTGGTAATTGAAACAAATGACGGGAAACTTGAGAAAATCGTAGCAGGAACTTGTGAGCACCTGAGGAGAACGTGATGACGATGCATGAAGAGTTAAAAGAGCGCCTGGTAAAGGTTGGGAATGATTACAGCGGGAAAGAATTCTGGGATATTGTAAACCATATTAAGGAACACAGGATAAAAGATGACGTGCTGCTTGAACAGCTATCTGGCATAAGGCAGAAGAGGTTTGAGGAAAAATACAATTTTTCGTTTAATGTCCACATCGGGAATTTCCTCTGGCTTTTCATGACAGTTGCAGCTATTGTTCTTGTAATATGGATGAATACGGACATTATATTTTACGCAGGCGCGCTGGTACTTATGACAACTCTTCATCCACTTTCGCATTATGTGACCGGGCGTTTGCTGGGTATAGGTTTTACGCATTACTATCTCAACGGTCCTGCAAAAGTTGAGCCTACACTGAAGATTGATTATTCTTCATACCTGAAAGCATCTGGCAGTAAAAGGGCTGTTATGCATGTTTCAGGTGTTATCGGGACTGTGTTGGCACCGCTTGTTGTTGCGGTTATTGCCATGTCAATGAATGCCGGGGAAGTTGCGTTTAATCTTGTAATTTTCTTCTTACTGCTTGTTGTTTTTGAACTCCTGACATCCATGAAAACCGGGGATTTGATGCGCGCAAAAAGGGAATACGGGTACAGGTAAGACACAGGTGAAATATCGGCTAGACATAGACGAAACATAGACGAAACACAGGCGGGACAGGGAGCAAAATTCAGTTCCTGACCTCAAACCCGTGTGTCCTGAAATCATTGTCAAAAGTAAAAGCCAGATTCAGTCTCTCCATTCATCCCCTTCACTCCAGTTACCTTCTCTGTCGAAAATGAGCCCACAATACTAAAAAGCGAATCTTTCATCACGTGTTTTTCATGCCTTTTTATATATTTCAGGAGTGCTTCGCGTATGGTTTCCTTGAGTGGCATTTCCTTAACCTCTGAAATATATCTGAGTTGGTTATACTTATTCATATCAATACCGGTTTGAATTTGTTATGAAAATCAGGGGCAGTAAGAAAAAAGCCTTTATATCATAAAACGTTATTCAGATATGATAAATATGACTAATGCGAGGGATCATTTTTTACGTTAATGAATTGCTTCGGGACAAACATATAAGCATTTTTGATACAACACTCCGTGACGGGGAACAGACTCCGGGTGTATCGCTTACTAACGAAGAGAAACTCACAATAGCACACCAGCTTGATAAACTCGGCGTTGATATTATTGAGGCGGGTTTTCCCATGTCCTCGGAAGGAGAGAAAATATCCGTAAAGAAAATCGCAGGTGCAGGGCTTGATTTACAGGTATGCGGACTGGCAAGGGTCATAAAATCCGACCTTGATTCGTGCATTGACTGCGGTGTTGATATGGTACATACCTTTGTTTCAACATCTGATGTCCAGAGGGTGAGCACCATCAAGAAAAGCAGGGAACAGGTACATAATATGGCAATAGAAGCCGTGGAATACGTAAAAGACCACGGGATAAAATGCATGTTCTCTGCAATGGACGCAACAAGGACTGACCTTGATTACCTGATTGATATATTTAAAAGCGTGGAAAGCGCAAAATGTGACATTATCAATGTCCCTGATACCGTTGGTGTGATTGTTCCTTCTGCAATGTATAAATTAATCCGCGATATTTCAGCCAACGTCAAAATTCCAATTGATGTACACTGCCATAACGACTTTGGTCTTGCCGTGGCAAACAGCCTGTCTGCTGTTGAGGCAGGAGCAAGCCAGGTCCAGGTTACAATAAACGGTCTCGGAGAGAGAGCCGGTAATGCCGACCTCGCTGAAACCGTAATGTCACTCCATGCACTATACGGTGCAAAGACAAACATAAAAACAGAGTACATTGTCGAGACATCACAGCTTGTTGAGAAGCTAAGCGAGATACGCATGCCGCCAACCATGCCGATTGTCGGGGATAATGCATTCGCCCACGAATCAGGTATTCATACCCACGGCGTCCTTGTCAGGTCAGATACGTTCGAGCCTGGCGTCATGACACCTGAGATGGTTGGTCATAAACGGCGTATTGTGCTTGGCAAACATGCAGGCAAGCATGCCATTAAACAGTCTCTTGAAAGTGCAGGACTCCATCCAACAGATGAACAATTAAACCTCATAATCAAGCGGGTGAAAGATATCGGGGATAAGGGCAAGCGTGTTACAGACGCTGACCTCTATGCCATTACAGAATCGATAATGGGCATGACTTCAGCAGGTGTAAAAGCCATTGTACTCAAGGAAGTGTCTGTCATGACAGGAAATATCATAACACCGACAGCGACTGTCAAAGCCATCGTGAACAACCAGGAACGTATGGGCGCCAATATCGGTGTCGGACCTGTTGATGCCGCGCTGCAAGCCGTAACCGGTATTCTGGGTGATTACAAGTTCAAGATACAGGATTTCAGGATTGAGGCAATATCAGGCGGGTCAGATGCACTTGCTGAGGTGATAATCGCTGTCAAAGACGAGAAGGGCAGGGTTGTATCTGCAAGGGCTACTAACGAGGATATTGTCATGGCATCAGTGGAAGCGCTTGTGGCTGCGATTAACCAGCTTCTTGCAACACGGGATAAAATTTAATTTTTTTTATTTAGCACACGGCTGGCAGCTTTTCCCAAGGGATTCCCTGACATAACCAGTACAGCTTTTAAGTATTTCATCGCTGTTACCTATCACATCCATTCCTGCCGCGCCTTCATGACCGCCGCCAGTGCCGCCGTATTTTACACTGGTTTCTTCCATTAACTTTGCAAGGTTAACTCCCGAATTTATAGCGCATCTCCTGGCGCGGGCGCTGACTTTAACCATGCCGTCAACGTTTGCAGCCACAAATGCCACGTCTGCCCCAAGTGAAATTAAACTGGACGCTGCTGACCCGACAAAAGAACTCACGTTAGAGGTAACGATTATCCAGTCATCCACTCTCTCAATTGAAGTGCGCTGGGCGGATTTTATAAGTGCAATCCGCATGGATACAGCCTGCGGAACAGCAGAAAGGCTGTCCATTACCTCGCTGTATTCTATCCCGCTCAACTCCAGTAATTCTGCAACTGCCTTGAAAGATTCCGCTGATGCGTGCCTGAAATTACCTGTGTCCGTGATTATACCGCATATCAGGGCATAAGCAACCCGTCCAAGGATTGGGGCGCCGATTGATTTTAAGACGTCAAGGACAATCTCAGCCGTAGAACTCCTGTTCCTGTGGAGGTAAAAAGCAGCGTTCTCGTTTAATATAGTGGTTGCATGGTGGTCAATAACTGCATAGGTTTTTAACTCGTACCCATTTAACTGGGCTGGAGTGGAAGTATCAACTACCACCACAAGGTCATAATTATCATCCGGATTAACAACATATTCAATATCCAGCTGTTTTGCAAGCTGGGTTGCAACCCTGTCACACCCATCAATAACGCCGACCGTTCCGCCAATTGCCTCTTTCAGTGCAAAGGCACTGCCAAGGGCATCAGGGTCTGCGTTCCTGTGGCATAAGTAGAGAATCCTGTCGTAATCCAGCAGTTTATTATAAAGACCTGGTTCGTCAATCTCCATAATTGCAAGTTACCCATTCCGTTATAGACATATGCCTTTTACAAACTAAATCCATGCGGATATATCCCTGCACGAAAAAGGAGCTACTGGGCTGTTTCTGGTGCCCCGACTGCCTGCTTTAGCTGTTCTTGCAACTGCGTAAATCGTTTCTGGATGCGTTCTTCCTGGCGCGCAAGTGTCTGTAACCTCAGGTCAAGGCTCTCCTTCCTCTCATTGAGTGTTTCCTTTGTCTTATCGCGGTCGGTTTTAATCATCAAATCCCCGACTGCCCTGTAAACAACCGCATCTGCATCGAGTTTCTCAAGTTCTTCAAAAGCAAGTTCTGTTTCTTTTAAAGTGATTTCAACCTGGTTTTTCTGGGCTGCCAGTGCCTGTCCCTGCTGCTGGGTCTGCTGCAACTGCGCAAGCTGGTTCTGTATCTGTGGGGGTAATTCTGAACTCATATTTTCACCTGTAAATCTGGTCTATCATTGCTCATAACTGATTTATAACTTGTGTATTCACACACATCTTGAAACCGCATTCCCTGAGATAGAACACATATCATCAACAATCTTAACCAGCCTGAGCCAGCCGTTAACAGCTGCCCTCATAGACACGAAATCGCTTGATTCAACTTTCAAAAACAGTATCTCGCCCTCAATCCTGAGCTGCGTTTTTGTGCGCTGGTGTCCCCCGTCAAGTTCAGGAAGTAACGACTCGTATACAATCCCGGTATTCCCGCCAAGTTCAAATTCAAATTCTGCAAAAACGGTCATAAATCTATGTAAACTGGTTTCTTACATATTTACTGTTTCCTTACCGGAACATGAAAAAAAGCATGTATTTACGTGCCGCAATACACTGTTTAAATAAAATTACAGTTAGTTTTTTAAACCATTGAATTAATAATAACGGTCGGTCAACATATAATGCAATCATGGATTGGTTTTGAAATATTTATAATATCGGTACTGATTATTCTTTCAGCATTTTTTTCAGGTTCAGAAACTGCACTGATTTCTGTAAACAGGATACGAATAAGGCATCTTGCAGATTCAGGTAATAAAAAGGCAGTAAAACTTCTCAAATTAGTCGAAAACCCTGAACAATTCCTTACTGCCCTATTGATAGGCAACAATATCGTGAATGTTTTTGCGTCCGTGCTGGCTACTGATGTTGCTCTTAAGGTATTCGGGGATACTGGTCTTGCCATTGCTACCGGACTCATGACCTTATTAATCCTTGTTTTCGGCGAGGTGTTCCCGAAAACGCTGGCGTTACTGACATTATTTACCAATTTCATGATACTGGTTCTAGGGGGAAAAGAACGTGTAACGATGCCTTTTGTCACAGAGGATACGATAAACCTGCTCCTTAGGGTCGGGGAAAAAGAAGGAACAATTGAGACACATGAGAGGGAATTCATCCACAACGTGTTTGAGTTTTCGGATGAGACTGCAACGGGTATCCTTACCCCGAAAGAAAAAATGGTGTGTATCGAGGAGAATGAAACACTGGATTCTGCGTTAATGTTGACAAACGAGTCTGGACATTCGAGGATTCCTGTTTACAAGAAGAACTTTGATAACATCGTAGGCATGGTGTATGCAAAAGATTTCCTTAAATTCAATGATACAGAACTTAAAAGGCTCAAAGCCGGCGAAATCCTGCGTCCCATCGTGTTCGTAAAAGCGGAGCGGAAAATCTCTTCCATTTTTAAGGAATTGCAGAAAAAGAAAATCAATTTATCTATTGTGGTTGACGATAATATGAAAGTTATCGGACTGGTATCCCTTGAAGATATACTTGAGGAAATAGTCGGGGAAATATTTGACGAATACGATGTGGAAACCGAAAACGGAAAGCCGCTTGTAAAGAGTTAGCTTTCTATTATTTTATAATATCCGCAGCTTCCCGGACAGCATTCATTTTACCGACAATTGTCACATGGTCGCCTTCTTCCAGTGTAGTGTCACCGTGCGCTATCAGTGAGTCGTTTCCCCTGCGTAACATTACCAGCAGGCTGTCCTTTGGCAGGGTTATGTCTTTTATTGCTTTCCCGATTACATTCTTGTTTGATACCCTTACCTCGATTATATCCCCTTCACTGCTGACCTCGCACATGCTGAACATAAGCGGATGCCCCACCATACCGTCAAGCATGGTAGCTGTGGCTATAATCGGGCTGATTGAACGTATCCCCAAATCCTTGAATGCATTCAGGTTTTCGGGATTATTGACACGTGCCACAAGTTTCTCTTCGGTAAAACCGAATTTTGTCCTTGCGACCTGGCATACAAGAAGGTTGGTGTTATCATGGTCAGTAGTTGCCACAAGGTATTTTGTCTTCCCGATGCCTGCTTTTTTCAGAACTCCCACGTCTTCGGCATCGCCGTGAACTGTCCTTATCCCGAGTTTCATTGCTTTTTTGCAGTTTTCTTCATTATTGTCGATTATTACAACATTCTCCCCTCGTTTTATGAAACGTTCTGCAAGTGTCCTGCCAACACCGCCGCCTCCGATTATTAATATTTCCATTGGTATTACTCCTGTTCTCTTTGCTATAAACCTTGCTGATAAACCTGTAATTAAAACAGTTAGTATAATCGTAATAAACATAAGCCCAAGAAGGGCGGTAGATTCGGTAACAAGACCCATGTCATTCAGCCTTATTGAGAAATAAACCGCCATG
>PGYG01000031.1:11978-26668 GCA_002839545.1 Candidatus Methanoperedentaceae archaeon HGW-Methanoperedenaceae-1 | reverse complement strand
TCGTTTGAACCAGCCATCGATTACACCGTTGTAAAGATACCGCGCTGGCCTTTTGACAAGTTCGTTACTGCTGACAAGCATCTTACCACTGCCATGAAGAGTACAGGGGAAGTGATGGCAATCGGACGGACAATTGAAGAAGCCTTGATGAAAGCACTCCGCTCACTTGACGTTGATATGTTCTTCGGGTTTAAGGAGTGGACTGATGATGAGGTAAAAGATATACTGCGCCATCCGACCCATGAACGCTTATTTGCGATTTACCAGGCACTGCGAAACGGCATGAGTATTGATGAGGTTTCAGGATTGACCGGAATTGACCCGTTTTTCATACGGAAAGTCAAAAATATCATCGGCATGGAAGATTCAATCAAACCGGAGCTGTCGGTTGATACACTCAAGGAAGCAAAACGCATGGGATTTACCGATGAGAGAATAGCAGAACTGCTGGGGAAAACACGCGTTGAAATTAACGATATGCGGCGGGAAAACGGGATTGCCGCCACCTATAAGATGGTTGATACCTGTGCGGCAGAATTTGCGGCTGCCACGCCTTACTATTATTCCACTTACGAGGAACAGTGCGAGGATATTCCCACAAAAAATAAAAAAGTGCTCATTATCGGTTCAGGACCAATACGTATCGGGCAGGGAATCGAATTTGACTACTGCACCGTCCATGCTGTGACGGCGCTGCGGGAACTTGGCATAGAAACGCACATCATAAACAACAACCCTGAAACCGTTTCAACAGATTACGATACGTCCGATAAGCTGTTCTTTGAACCCCTGACACTTGAAGATGTCATGAATGTTATCGAAAAGGAGCGCCCGTATGGCGTGATGGTACAGTTCGGGGGACAGACCTCGGTAAACCTTGCAATTCCGCTGAAAAAAGAACTCAAACGCCGCACAGACCTTGATACAATTATCATAGGTACCGACCCTGACGACATGGATATTGCAGAAGACAGGGAACGGTTCAACAGCATGATGGACACGCTTGGCATACCCCAGCCAAAAGGAGGATGCGCTACCGATTATGCAGGCGCGTTCAGGAAAGCACAGAATATCGGATACCCTGTACTTGTGCGTCCCTCGTATGTGCTTGGCGGCAGGGCGATGGAGATTGTTTATGATGATAAAGACCTTGAACGGTATCTCACAGAAGCGGTCAGGGTTTCAAAAGAGCATCCTGTACTTGTGGATGATTTCCTTGATAATGCTGTTGAGATTGATGTGGATGCAATATGCGACGGGAAGGATGTCCTGATAGGCGCCATAATGGAACATATCGAAGAAGCAGGCATCCATTCAGGGGATTCTGCATGTGTAATCCCGCCGCAATCCCTTAAACCTGAAATAC
This sequence comes from Candidatus Methanoperedentaceae archaeon HGW-Methanoperedenaceae-1, assembly GCA_002839545.1. Taxonomy (GTDB): domain Archaea; phylum Halobacteriota; class Methanosarcinia; order Methanosarcinales; family Methanoperedenaceae; genus Methanoperedens_A. The sequence continues at coordinate 25,302 of PGYG01000031.1, read as the reverse complement.
TTGATAAGGTACGGGATTATGTGAAGAAAATTGCACTTTCCCTTCGTGTTATCGGGCTTCTCAATATCCAGATGGCTACAAAGAACGGCGAAGTTTATGTTCTTGAGGCAAATCCGAGGTCAAGCCGCACTATACCGTTCGTGAGCAAAGCTACTGGTATTCCGCTTGCAAAGATAGCAGCAAAGGTTATTGCAGGACATAAACTTGCGGAGCTGGGATATACAGGCGAGCCTGAAATGTCACATGTTTCTGTTAAGGAAGTGCTCCTGCCTTTTGATAAACTTCCCGGGGCTGACCCTCTGCTTGGTCCTGAGATGAAAAGCACAGGTGAGGTAATGGGAATTGATTATGATTTCGGGCGGGCGTTTTTCAAGGCAGAGTGGAGTGCGGGCAACAAACTGCCTCTTGAGGGCACAGTATTCATGTCAATCCGGGATGACGACAAAACCCTGATTCTGGGGGTTGCAAGGAAGCTCCAGGATGCAGGAATGCATCTTATAGGTACGAAAGGTACTGCGAAGTTCCTTACGGAAAAAGGGATTAAGATTGATGTTATTTATAAGGTAAGTGAGGGAACTCCAAATGTTGTTGACCTTGTCCATGAGAAAAAAGTGAACCTTATAATAAATACCCCGACAAGTAAGCAGGCTGTTAAGGACGGGTTCCAGATAAGGCGGACTGCTGTTGATTTCAGCGTGCCGTATATTACAACCATCCAGGCGGCACTTGCGGCTGCTGATGCAATTCTTGGTATGACAAAAGGCGAGGTTACGGTTAAGTCAATTGTTGAGTATCATGAGGGGAGATGATGTGCCGGTATTATAGGGTTACAACATACTGTTAAATTTTTCCACAGAAATACCGATTTGTTTCAGGATTTTCCGTAAAGTACCTTTTTTCAAAGTATTATGGAGAGGGACTGAAAAAACAAGATGGTCTTTTTTTACGACTATATGGTCGCCTTTCCCCATTCTAACCTCAAACCCGAGTTTTACAAGTATTTTGATTGTTTCTTTTCCGGAAACTACTGGAAGTTTCTCAGGCACTTATTTCCACCGCAGATATTTCAGCATAGTTCCCCAATGCCTTGATGTCCTCGTTAATAACTTCAAGGACTAACTCAATGGCTTCTTTTATATTCCTCAGCGCTTCTTCTTTTGTTTCTCCCTGACTGATTGCTCCGGGTAATTCAAGGCACTGGACAGAATAACCGCCTTCTTCCTCTTTTTCAAGTATTACTGTGTATTTCATAGAGTTTACCTCATTTATTAAGTAAATAACTATTTCTTTCTAACCATTAATGAGTTTATCTTTTGAGACTCATATATTGTATTTATCCTTACGATGTTAAAAATAATCTAAAATACTGCTAAACCTAATTAAATACCAACGTACAATTTACTACCACACATGCCAGACCTTATAATCAAGAATGCCAGGCTTTTCTTCAACGATATGCTCCAGCCTGCCGAAATAGCAGTAGATAACGGCAAAATATCCAGCATAAAGAAAATTATCGACACAACATCCTACAATCAGGTCATTAACGCAAAAGGCGCGCTCGTGCTGCCTGGCGCAATAGACGTTCACGTACACTTCCGCGACCCCGGAATGACAAAAAAAGAAAACTGGTACACCGGCTCATGCGCAGCAGCAGCAGGCGGCGTTACCACAGTCATCGACCACCCAAACACCATCCCTCCAACCACGAATGCAGAATTATTCAAGAAAAAACTAAAAGCTGCAAAGAAATCCATAATCGATTACGGTATCAATGCTGGCGTCACACAGAACCTCACAACACTTAAAGGGATGTGGGAACTTGGAGCCGCTTCATTTGGCGAGATATTCATGGCAGAGTCCACAGGCAAACTTAACATAAACGAAAGGACACTCAAACAGGCGTTCGGAGTAATCGGGAACCTTGGCGCAACAGCATGTATCCACGCTGAAGATGAAGAGATACGGCAAAAATACGTTCATTTGCTAAAAGGTAATCTTGAACCTGAATCATATTCAAGATCCCGTCCGCCCCTTTCTGAAAAAATTGCTGTTGAAAAAGCAATAAAACATGCAGGAACGACGAAACTTCACTTTTGCCATATAAGTGCCAGTGAAAGCCTTGAAATAATAAAGGCGTCAAAACATGAACTCAAAATAACCTGTGAGGCAGCGCCGCATCATCTTTTCCTTAACACAAAAGACTGGAAGCGCCTCGGTACACTCGGTAAGATGAATCCCCCGCTTCGTGATTACAGGAACCAGCAAAGTCTCTGGGACGGATTGAATGACGGGACAATTGATATTGTCGCATCCGACCACGCACCGCATCTTGAACATGAAAAAATGACAGACATCTGGAGCGCTCCTGCCGGGGTTCCCGGTGTCGAGACAATGATGCCGCTTATGCTGATGGCTGTTAAACGCAACCTTTTGACACTAAAACGGTTAATTGAAGTCACAAGCCAGAATCCTGCAACGATATTCAACCTCAAAAAAGGAGCGCTTGCAGCCGGATATGATGCAGATATGATAATTGTCGGGAAAGTAACTAAAATCCGGAAAGAAAAAATGCACAGCAGGGCAGGATGGACGCCATATCACGGCATGGAAGCCATGTTCCCGGAAATAACCATTTCAAGAGGTGAAATCGTTGCGCAGGACGGGGGAATTACAGCGAAAAGAGGGAGGGGCAGATTCATTCCTGGAGATGGTGTGGTTGCAGGAAATGAGTCGGAAGAAGAAGAATAAAAAAAGTGTATTTGTTTAGCTAACTCTTTTGTAATTATTTAACTTTCCTACGTCTGGGGTCTTGGTGATTTTGCAGATATCCATGCACCAATTACTGCTATAATAATTGCCCCTGATACTGTCATAAACAAGAACATATTTCCACTCCCCAGTATCGGGTACTGTTCCATTGCCTCACTTATGACAAGAATATATGTACTGCCTGCCCAGAATAAAATACCACTTGCTATTATGAAGAACGGATGTGACCAGTACCGCCCTATTTTTTCGTTCACCAGGCGCATATCAATTATCCTTCCTGCATTTATTAATAATCCTGCAATGACATACCACCAGATTGAAGCGTTGATATATCCCATCAGCAGTATCAGGTATCCAACCATAATCTCCTGGTTATAATAGTTCCAGAGTTCAACACCGCCCTGTATTGTGCCTATAATGGACAGGATTATTGCCGCAAGATACATCACAAAAACGATTTTTCCGCCATGAAGGGATTTCATCATCGAGCTCTTGAATTCATTAAAAGAATCATCAAGACCTGTTCCCCTGAATAACATGTATATACCAATGGCTGCTGTGATTGCAATAACTGCAACTTCAGGGTGGTTTGCATATAATGAAATGGCATATATCATGAAGGCAAGACCCAGCGGCATGAAAAAGGTGTGTGATATTTTCGGGTCATTAAATGCCTGCTTGATTATATAATACGTGCTCTCAAGATTCTCATGCTGTTTCACGATTATCCTGTGGACTGAATCCACCTTAATCCTTGACTGGATGATTGGTAATACTGATTCGTCTTCAGCACCGTCTGAAACCAGGATTGCCCTATCAGGTTTTAACTCTTCGATTATCCTTTCAAGCTGCTCCGAGATTTTCCTGTCTGCAAGAATCCCAAGCATCTTGTAGCCTGTAATCGATACTATCTCAACATCACGTTTTTCAGCCTTTAACGAATCATATACATTAATCCCGCCAAAAATGGTATTCAAATCCGAATCCTCAGGATCGGCAGAGGCAAGTTTAATGGCTGCATCAAGATTAGCCTCACGACCAATGACAGGACCAAACACTCCTGCTTTTACTCCCAGGTCATCATCCCTGTCAATACATATAACAAGCGTCAGCATTATACTTTCATATCTTCATGTTTGTATAAATAACATTCGCATCTATTTTATAAACAGCACAGTGCCTTAAGCCGCACATATATCAATTATCCAGCCTTGTTAAAAGAGCACTGAAATGTGTGAGTCTTTTATTCCACTTTTCATCGGTTCCGATTTTATCATGGCATTTCAAACATGAATCTGTATGGCAATCCGTGCAGCCCACGTTTCTCGGGCGGTGCACTACGACAATATTACCTTCACTTGGAATAAGCGGGTCAGGATAATCATGGCACTCTTCACAAACAATTTTACCATTGGTGTATTCAGGTACCTGCGGTTTGGCTGAGCCGTGGCACTTCTCACAGGTCACATTATCGTTTATTGGGTGGGCATTATGGTCAATCGTATGGCATTTAAGACAATAAGCGCCGCCTTCCACATGCTCTTTTACCTCATAAGCCTGGGGAATGAATTTCTTGCCTGATAAGTGGCATCCCTCACAAATATTTTCTCCCATCGAAACGAATTTTGTAAAATCAGAGAGGGGTTTTGTTTCTTCAACAGGGGTAACTTTTTCAGGATTAGATTCTTGCGCGGACTTATCCACTCCTGAACCGAGTGAAAAAAATATCCCAATCACCAATCCCACAGCAACAAGGATACTTAAACCAATAAAAGTCTCGGCTTTGAATTTCATAATTACTTGTTTATAACGTGAAGCATCAACATTAAAATAATCGCAATCAACAGCATTACTACAGGAACCGCACCCTCCAGCCACGGGGCTTCCTCACCTATAATATCAATCAGACTTTTCGGGATGGGTGTTTCCGTGGGAACTGGCACAACTTCCGGTCCCTGTGTAATATTCGTAGTATTGGCAGATAAAGCAACAGCAAATGGATCAATTACCGTAACATTCGCAGCAGGTACGACACCATACGACCCTTCATAATCTTTTTTCCAGAAAGTAACCTGTGGGGAAGGAATTTCTAATTCCGCTGGATAACCGGATGATATTTCATATTCAAAAGATGCTGATTCTTTTGGCATCAGGTAGGCGCTAAAAGTTGTAGTCCCAGAAATAAAAGTTGAGTTTTCAGGAAGAATGTCAGTAACATTTATGCCGGCAGGGTAATTGCCGATATTTTCCAGGGTCACAGATATATTAAGGCTCTCATTTAACCTGAAACTGGATTTATCTGTTTTCTTTAAGACTACGATAAAAACACCATGTACGGTTGTTGAAGGTGTAGTTGATGATTGTGTATTCGTTTTTCCCCATTTTACCCATTGCGCTGTGGCAGCAGGCGCTGTAAAAGTCCCGGTTTTCTGGGCAATCATCTCATACCTGAGTTCTTTTCTCTCAGTCTCGTTAAGGTCAAATACCCACTGTAATTTTGTGTTATTTTCTAATATTTTAAGATTTTTTACCGGGGAAACAGAATCGTTTACCAGTACAAAATTATTCATCACAGTATCATTAATAACAACTGATTTCAAAGGATAACTCTGGGTATTTTCCACAATAACATTTACAACAGTCACAGTCTGGAGACCGAAAAACTTCGGAAGATAAGCCGTATCAATTTCACTGCGGTCATATGTCCTTTGCCTGAATATGGTTTGTGCACTTATTAATTTTTTAAAACCCAGTGTGGATTTAAGAGATACTGTTTCTGATACTGTTGCAGGATATACAATTCCACCCGAATCCTTAAAATAACTCACGGCTTTAAGAGTAAAAGATGACCTGTTTGCCGGGAAAGGTGATTTTAATGACAGGTTTACATCATAAGAATTATTTGCAAAAAGCGGTGTTGACCAGCCGCGTATTATAATATCTTTTGAAGGATTATAGGTAAGGGATTGGTCTGGTATCTGGCGCGTATCCGCAATTTCAAGACCGCTCAGGTTTATAGTGACATTTCCTTCCGAGAATGATTCATCACCTGTATTCTTGATATTAATATTAAAGTCATATGTATATCCTGCCAGCCCGCCCCAATCAGATAAAATTGTCAATTCCAATTTGGGTTTTTTCTCTGTTATTTTTTCTGCTATACTTACCTCTATTTCTGCCGCAGGACAGCATGGATAGGTACCGATATTCGTGGGCAGAGGTCTGAAAGTAGATACTTTAGCCGGGTAAATCTTCACTCCCTGGAAATACGTGGTGTTTTTTGTAAAATCAAAAATTGAATTTTCAGCCTGCGATAGTACACCGTTCTTTGTTTCATTATCATGTGTGACTGAAACCACGACATCTCCTTTCCAGTTAAAATCAATTACTTTTATTACATAACCTTCCTTAGTTACCGATGGGTTGGTCCAGCTCAAAGTATAAGTTGACGTGCCGCCCCAGCCTTCGACTTTATGACCATTTATTGTTTCAGCAGATGAAATAGATGGAATAAAAATAAGAAGGACAAACAGTACAAACAACTTCCTCAATACTGACTCCTCCGGAACTTCAAAACAACACCAAATCCGGTTCCAAGTAATAAAATCCCAAGGAAAGTCAGCGTATATGAATAAAGCGGTTTCCATACAAACTGTTCCATACCAAGTGCTTCCCATGTTACATTCGGTATCAAGCCGTTCTCAATTGAAAATCCAAACCATGCCACTGCAAATAAGACAATCGACCCGATTACAAGGTATATTCCAATCTGGTACAGGTTTAAATTAACTGGCAGTTTCAACTCAATACGGGGTAAGGATTCACCGGGTTTCTTCTCCGCCTTATTTTCTTCGGTTTTTTCTTTTAGTTTTGTTTTGAACTCCCGTAAAGCTATATGGAGATTAAAAGGCAATACTCCCCGCACCATATTGGTGCAGTATGAATAATACAATATAACATACGCAACCAGCCCGATAAACAATGACCCGAACATCTGGTAGTCGCGTAAATACGCATTCATGATAATCGTGTACACAGGAAGTATCAGAATCGGGACAAATGCCCACATCCATACAGACTCCACGCTCCAGAGCTTGAACTCGCCTGTTATAACAGCCCACCATATAAGATAAAGAACCGTGACGGCATAGGGTATATATTCCAGCGGGTACTGCAGCATAAATAAAAACGTTGCAAGAGTTACATTTATCAGGACAACATATTTTATGTACATTGCAGTCTGGGACGGCATTTCCAGGGAAGGGATTGTCTGGACTGACTGCTGCGCAGGCACCTTTACCGACCCCATCTTTTCTATATTCAGGTTCATCATTTCAAGGGTGTTGTGGACACCGTTTAACCCGACTTGGACTTCTGCTACATCACGCAGCACAGGTTCAAGACGCTTGTATATAACTTCATCAAATGTATCGTCTGCTACATGTTCAAGATGGGTTTCTTTTTTAAATACTAAAAAAGCCCCTGAAAGGACACCTATTCCAAGTATGAAATAGAAAAGATTCATAATGAAATTAACAGGTTCAAAAGACGTAACAACATTATATACCAGCGGGAAAAATGATGTTACCATCAGGTACAGGGAAGTAATAACCATGCTTATTACAACAATATATTCACCAGGTGAAATATGGCGTACCTTCCTGGCGTCTTTATTTTCAAGAAGATATGATGGCTGGTGGGACTTTCTTGATTCTTCACGTGAACCCAGAAGCACACCCAGGTTCATTTTATTGCCGACAGGCTCATCTTCCCGGTTTAATAATGAACTTATATCAATTTTCGTGCTTCTATAGCGTGCAGAATCCTTTTCCATGGTAAAATATTATATAGTTAGTCTTGGTTTTCGTATAACCCTTTTTCCTTGTACCATTTAACTGCTTCCTGATGTATTTTCTTGTTAGGGAATTTTTCCCATGCTTCCTGTACGACGGATTCTGTTATAATGGCATCTGATGATATGTTAGAAACAAGTTCCAGTGAAATATAACAAAGCCCGCTTAATGTACTTGGGTGCCCGTCACATTTCTCAATCAGGTAAGAAATTGCATCAAGACTAAACGGGTCAAATTCATGTTTTTTTAATAACTCCATATAACTCGTCTTTTTGCTTGATGCAACCGCCCTGATAATGTATTCCATACGCTGCTGGACAGTAAACGGTTTAGTATATTCGCGTATCAATGCTCTTTTAAGGGTTGTATCATATTCTTCAATCCATTTCTCAAGACGCTTTTCAAAACGCGGAACTGCAAGAATCAAGCCGGTAAATGCCCGGTTGCTAGCAAAATATGGGTTTGTTGAATTAATTACAAGCTCGAAAGCATCTTCCGAGAAATGTTCGCCCTGGTCAAAAATACAGAACAGCCTTTTGTTATTCTTTACCAGTGCTTTCAGGACATTGCCGTAAATATCAAGTATCATATCCCTGTCGGCATCAGTCAATTTATTAATAAAACTCGGGTCAAGGTCACTTATTATTGATGTCGCAAGCTGGGATGAACTCTGACCATACACCTGGTTATACCAGAAAATAAAATCCGAGGGTAAGTTTCTTGCAATAAAATCAGCATTCTCGCTTTTACCAGAACCGGTGGGACCTGTCAATATCATAAGGCTTGACTGGTTATGCCTTGCAGCACGCATTATCCTGTTACAGACCAGTTCATCCTTATTGACAAACATCTTTTCATCAATAATCTTGTCAGAAAAAGGATTAACATACATCTTGTGCCTTTCAATATACTCATCCAGTGAATCCTTCTGGATTGTATACCATTCAGGCTTGCCAATTAATTTTTCAATTATGTTTTCAATTTCTGTCAAGTCCTATCGCTCGCATAATAGATTAACCTAAATTAATACTATTCGATTATACCATTTTATAAAATCGTTTTTCGCCTGAAAATTATCATATTGAAGCTTTCAGCAATTATTTTATGTATTATAATTTGAAGTACTTATAAATATTGCGAAACATACTCATCATAATCATGAAGTTATCGGTGCCTGTAATGCCTTGAAGGTCTTGCTTCTTTTATTGAAATAGCAAGATACATTACAATACAAATAAAGAAAATCATTATACCCATGGCTCTCAGGCTCTGGATTGTCTTTGCAATAGCAAGGAATTCCGCATTATACTCTGTTGTCCTGAAATCCAGCAGGAAATATTTCCCGACATCTTTTATAACTACGGGTTTGTTATCGATGGTAACTGCTTTACCAAGTAATTTGCTGCTATCAACAGACCATGAATCCGCTATCGGATTTGCATCACCTTTTGTTGTTATTTTACCTCCTGATACGCCTGCAATCCTGTGGGTAACAGTAACAGTACCGCTTCCAACTGTTTTTCCACTTGGCTCAGGGAAAATTATTATGTCTCCTGCTTTAGGTTGTAACAATACATTCTGCATAAAGACAAGGTCGCCTTTTTTGAAAGTCGGCTCCATGGAACCTGACGTAACGATAGCAAAAAAGAATAACTGTGCAGATAGTAAATATGCAATAAACAGTGTCATTGCAATAGGCATCAGTACACTTCTCAGATGGAATTTCCTGGCATGCTCCCTGTACATGTGCATGGTAGCATTTACCTTATCGTCATGACTCGTCCTATTGAGATGCTGCGCAATATATCCAAGTATTGATATTGATTTTTTGAAGCCCTGCCTGCTATCATAAAAAACAGCCAATATCATCGCAAATAACATAATATGCCAGATAATAAACCTATAAAAAGGCTCACCAACAACTGATATCTGCCATGCAACGTAACGGGCTACAGTTGAAATAATGGCTGTAACCATCACCGTTACGATTGCAGTAATTATTATCATGATTATGTACTTATTTTGTTTTTACTTCATATTAATACTTTTCCCATATTATTCGTATTATAGCGAATAATTGTATTCAATATGGGATTGATTTTCCCCTAAAATATATTACTCTTTTACGTATAATATTCCTTTGCCATTCAGGATTACATCACCGGTATATTTCCTATACGATATCCCGTCAACAACCTCAGAACCTTCCGGCTTAAAAACCGGCATCATTTCTTCAACAGTTCCATTGACGATTATCATGCCTTTTGTCATCTCACTTCCAGGTCTGCTGGTATTCCCCTCAATTACAATCTTACCGCCGTTGTTGCTGAGTCCAGGAAGAATCCCTGCATTGCCTTTCACGACAATTTCACCGCCGCACATATGTTCACCCAAAAAGTCAAGCGCATTGCCCATGACTGTAATCTTTCCGCCGCGCATCCCACAGCTCTCGCCCCGGTATCCTGCACCAAGATAATAGCTGGCGTTTCCTTCGATTACCAGTTCGCCGCCTTTCATTTCTTTTCCTGCCCATGAATCGGCATTACCTGAAACTGTTATCTTACCGCCGCTCATACCTGAACCAACGTGCATGTCAACATCGCCTTTTATCAGGATTGTTCCGGCAGTCATCTTCTCACCGATTCTTTTTACACGGGAAAAGTCGCCTTCCATTTCAATCTTTGTATCTTCAGGTATACCGCTGCCGTTTACTTTAACCGAGAACAATTCACCGACTGTGGTTTTATAATTTCCCATCCTGATACCAATGGATTCAATTTCCCCTGCTGTTTTGTTTGCAAACTTATCAGGCGAAATATTCTCAGCTTCCACTGATATCCTGAATTGCATCCTGGGTTTCAAAAGAACTTCCTGCATTCAGTCCACCTCCGAAACAGCGGTATTAATACCTGCTTTAACCACATTCGGATGGGTAACATATGCATCCTGTACCATGTAATTTGCAAGGTTTATGGAGTAGTAATTCTTAAATTTCATACGTATATCCTTCATCATTTCATCCGTGTGCGCCTGCGGAACTTTTGCATCCACCCAGAAAGTCCTGCCCATTGGAGTTGATGTAATTTCACCGTCTTTTACAACGACTTCGCCGCCTTTTATTGTATAAGCAGCAGATGAGAAAGCCTTCTTAATCTTTGCGTGCTCAGCAGACGGGTCAATCTCATCAGGTTTAATATCGTATATCGATATATCGGCATCAGCCCCGATGCCAAGATGTCCCTTACCGTGGTCAAGCAGCCCGATAACCTTTGAAGTGCCTGCTCTTGTCATTATTGCAATATCATTAAAGTCAAGTTCACGGTCTATTCCCGGTATTTTTGTCTGTGAATGGACTGCCTTATGCAAAGTAGCAATTTCTTCCTGACGTTTTTTGTTACTCATAAGAAGGGCAATAACTTCAGGATAATTCACGAACGGACCGCCGTTAGGATGGTCTGTTGTCAATAATACCTTGTACGGGTCGTTTGTGAGCAGTGCAAGTTCAAGTCCCATTGCCCACATAATTGAATGAATTGATATTTGCTTGACATAAGTTATTGGCACAACACCTGATGCATCTTCCAGTTCAACATCACCGTTGCCCCATTTGGCATGAAGCAGTTTTGCATTCGCATACTGGACTGGTCCGTCTGCTGTCATTGTGGTTGCATTACCGAAAATAAGCTGTCCCATATCCGTGGTTATGTTATCATTATTGTTCAGGAACTTTGCTATTTCATCAGTCTTTGACTCGAAATCCCCCCAGTTAGTTCCACCCCATGAATTGAAGGTAAGATGTGTTACATGCATTACCTGCCTGTCCTTGCTTGGTTTTACCAGTTTTGCAAGTTTCATGCTTTCAAGGGTTGTAGTGTAATTCCCGGGTTTGCCGAGATTGTTGCAGTGAAGGTGCACTGAATGCGGAAGCTCAAGCATCTCGTTAACCTTCATCAGGGACGTGATAATCTGCCTTGGTGTAACCTCAAACTCAGGCACAACATCATCAAGACCTGTTACGTTTTTCCCGAAACCCCACATCTCGCCTCCGCCCGGATTTACGACCTTGATGCCAAATCCCCTGCTTGCAAGAAGCCCCCATGCCACATACGCCGCAAGTTTATCCATGTCATTCTCGCGCACAAAGTCCATTGTCGGCCAGTTGCTTCCGAAAAGCGTGAGTGCACCCTTGTCGATTATAGGTATCTCCTCAAGTTCTTCATGGGTATGCCGCGCATTCATAATCGCCTGGGCTGCTTCGAAAGCAGTGGTATAACCCATCTTAGCGTATCGATATCCCATTGCGTAAACATTGGGAACTGTATATCCTGTGCATGGACGGGTTGTTTTTGTCCTTGGTTCTATCCCGGCACGGGAATCCTCAGGGCGCATAATCCTTCCAACGTTCACTTTACCTGCTATGTGTGAATGTGCATCAACGCCACCAGCCATTACAAGCCTGCCGCCTGCATCAATCTCTTTGCACCCGCTGCTTACCTTGTCAACGATTTTGCCGTTCTTTACGGATATATCCGTTTTATCGCCCTTTATTCCGTTAACAGGGTCATAAACCGCACCGTTCCTGATTAATAGTTCCATGATTACTCACCCCTGAGTTCCCTGACACGAGCAATTATCCTGTCCAGTATCACCTCATCAGTAAGATACTCGGATTCAATCATTTTCCTCATCCTGAGTGAGACACAGTCCATCCTGTATGCCGTTCCTTCAACTTCCACGCCGCTGATGGCTGTCGGTATAACAACGTTCGCAATTTCAGTTGTCGGGTTCCAGTAAGGGTCTACCTGAATAACAGGTATCTTTGCAAGTTCCCGTACGGAATTTGCAGGGAAATGCGCTCCTGCATCGCCTGCTATTATCATCGCTGCATCCGCTTCCTTCCTGTACAGAAGGTCGTTTGCAGCAGTCTCGCCAGGATTATAATAAGGTGCACCGCTTGAGAAATCAACAGCCGTGGTAAATCCTGTTTCCCATGCACACACCTGCCCGAAGCCTGTTACGTTGTAATGACCGCGCATGGGCATCATTATAAACTTGTTGAACGAATTTAATTCGGTAACCAGCGAGATTGCGTTATCAATATTCTTGTACCTTGATGTGCTCTGGGTAAGTCCCATTCCGAAAAACAGTGTTCCGAACTTTGCCTCTTTCAGGATTCCTACAAGTTTTACAAGGTCTTCTTTTGCAACGCCACCAACGCGGTCAGGAACAACATCTTCATGCCCTGATAGTATTGCCCTGAGCGCGGAGATTATAAGATAATCACTGCCATACTGGACTTGAATGTACTCATCTGCCATATTGGCAGTATCTGTCTTCCTGACATCAACGACAATAACTTTCCGTCCGCGCCTGCCTTTACCTGAGAAAAAACCGCGTGAAAATACAGAGTAACGTCCCATGTGCCTGGGATGTGCCTGGACAGGATTACAGCCCCAGAATATTATAACATCCGCGCGGTTCTTTATCTGTCCCAATGTGGCAGTCGGTGCGCCCTTCTCATGGACTGCAAGCGCTGAAGGAGCGTGGCAAACTGTTGCAGTATTATCTATAACTGCACCAAGTTCCTCTGCCAGAAGGATGCCTTTTTTATGCGCTTCGCATAAAGCAGATGCCCAACCGTAAAGAAGGGGTCTCTTTGAACCGGCAAGGATTTCTGCCGCCTTATCTATTGCTTCCTC
>PGYG01000031.1:4944-11959 GCA_002839545.1 Candidatus Methanoperedentaceae archaeon HGW-Methanoperedenaceae-1 | reverse complement strand
TTTTATCATCCCGTATCATCGGGGATTTTATCCTGTCGTGTCCCTTGATTTTTGCAACACCAATCTTACAGGCGTTTTTCACGTCAGTTATCTTGTTATTCTCCACAACCACTGCAAGGTCATCACAAAGGCAGCCGCAAAACGGACATAATGCATCGGTTATTACTGTCATTACTTATACCCCGCGATTAATTCTTTCATTAACAATACCTTATCTTCCGTAACTTCAACATCTGCCGTCATTCCTTTAAAACCAGGCATTCCGCATCCTTTCGTATCAGGGTCTACAACAGCATTTGCCCACGGACCCATGGGAATAAAACCTATATTATCCGGATTCCCGCCATTATCTTTTAATGTAACAACCACTTCCCCGTATTCGGTCTTAACCCGCACATTCGAGCCGGGTTTCCCGCCAAGCAGCCCTATATTTTTTGAGTTCAGTTCACAGCATGCTGCTGCTTCGAGATAATCCTTGCCGGTCTTATTCTCAATAGTTACTCCCTGATTGATGGTTCTTCCTGTTATCAGTGTTATTTTTAAAGCCATACGCAAGCCTCTCCTAAGCAATATAACTGTAAAATTACCTCTATGTTTAAAAAGTATGTGATTTTGTTCGATTGGACAAGCTCACATAAATCAGTAAACTAAAAAATGAGGGGAATCTCAGAAATCTTGACTCTGTCCAACTTCTGCTGTTTCCCTGACTGGCTGGAAGTCTGCTTTTGGCTCCAGGGTAAGGTCAATCTCAGGCAATATATCCACGTAATTAACTAATTCATGGTATATCTCATGCCTCGGACTTACTATAATTACATGCGCCGGAGGGTGTATCTTTCTTAACCGACCTATTGCGGCGCTGGCTTCATCCACCAGAGGAACGATTGCTGCTGCCTCACAGCTCATTCTTAACGGACTTTTCATTACATGAACGAGAATGTTATCTGCAAATGTTGGCTCAAGTCTGCGAGCCTTATCAACAAAAGTAAGTTGCCCATACCGAATTAAATCGCAAATAGCTGTCTTGACTTTTGACATGTCATCAGCTCTCACAACAGCCATCGAATTCATATTTCCCCTATTTTTATATCCTATTTTATACTAATACTCCCACCCATATATACTTTCCTCTTTCGTAATCCCGGAATACAACTAAAAGGATTAAATGCCTGAAAAACCTGCCGGGCAAATTACAGATAAGTGGTTTCCCACTTACCACAAATTATCTTCTTTTTGTTGACTTCTCGGTTTTTGCAGGTGCGCCTTCACCCTCTACTTTCGGAGGGAATATTTCCTCAAGTGATTTCTGCCCGTAGTCCACAATAACAGCATTTACCTGTGATACATCGGAAGAGACCTCATTGCCCCGCATTGATTTCCTCTTTCTGACACCGCTTGCAGGGGGTTTATAACCTACACCGCTGGAAACAAGGATTTTCCTCCTTGCCGTACCGGGTAAATCCCCTCTCATTGCAAAACCGTCTTTATCACTGCCGCCGGTCAACTTAAGGGTATATCCCGCCAATCCGACTGAATCGCCATTGACAGTATCCCCGATTTTTTTCCCGATTAATTTGTTTGCCTCTGCACCGGAAGATACAACCTGATACGCTTTTCCGGTTTTACTATCCGAAACCACTACTCTAAAATCTGCCATTCTTTATTTGCTCCTAAGTTAATAATAATCATTTATTCTTTAAACAAGAGTAACAACTACTGCCTTTAGTTGAAGTTAAAATACTTAAATCTATTGTAAACAAAAGCGCCTGGAGTAAAACCGAAACGATTTTTTAAGGGGTTCATAAGACTGACGCAATAACAGGAGCCACACTGACAACGCCCACACCCTTATCAATGGTATCGGTTGCAATAATTCCTTTCACCCCGGCTTTAAACAGCTTAAGAACCGCATTATTCGAAAGAACCGGGTGGATACATGCCACAAACACCTCATGAGCGCCCTGTTCCCGCAGCAATGAAATGGCTTCTGCCATTGTCCCGCCGGTTGAGATGAGGTCATCTATAATAATCACGTCCCTGCCCTTCACATCAATGTTCTTCGGTTTTATGGTCACGGACTCGCCGCTTAACCTTGTCTTCTCAAGGAAATCATAATCGATACCAAGGTTTTCCGATGCGCTCCTGGCAAAGGAAATAGCACTTTTATCTGGAGCCACGATAAGAGGATTCCTAAATTCCATGTTCCTGATATAGCTCCCAACTAAAGGAGTTGCATCAAGGTTCACTGCTTTTGCATCAAAATAATCAAGAATGCTTTCCTCATGGATATTGACAGTATAAACATTATCAGCTTTTATTGCCCCAGCCATTGCGCGGGCGCTTACCGGCTCACCACTCTTAAACGCCTTATCCTGCCTTGCGTAGCCCATATACGGTATTACAACATTAATCCTGGAAGCATCACGGCAAGCATCAATAAGCTGGAGCAGCATGACAAAATCCGAATCATTCACCGTGCTCTGGATAATAGTAACTTCCCCTGAATCATCAAAATCATCAAGGATACGAGTATATAATTCCCCGTCCGGGAATCTCTTAAATTCACTGACCAGAAGGTTGCTTTCCAGTTCCCTGGATACCCTTCCTGCAAGGAGTTGTGATGCCTGTCCGGCAAGAATATTCAATATGATACCTCAAGCCTGTAATAGATAACAGAAATATAAAGAATTATTGTTTTAACCCGGTACGCGGATTATTAATTAACTGTTATTTTGTTTATAATGTAATGTATTATCGTTATATTTATGTACTTGTTTACCTATTTTAAACCGCTGTAGACATAGTTAGGTTTATCTCTGCCTGCATGCTTAGACCGAAATAAATGGCGGTCTTTATCGGTTGTGCATAATATATGCAAACAATTATAATACAACGGAGTAATTATCCATATAAAAACCCCCTGGAGAATGGTGCATGACGACATTTATTGAAATTAAGAATCTTCGTGTTGGCTTTGACGGTGTTGATGTTCTAAAAAATATAAGCTTTGAAATAAAAGAAGGCGAAGTTGTAGGAATCCTTGGTAAAAGCAGTGCCGGGAAATCCATCCTTATGCATGTCCTGAGAGGCGTGGAAGCTTTTGACGATATGTCAGGGAGCGTAATATACCACCTGTCACAGTGCAAGAAATGCGGATATATTGACCTGCCGGGCAAGGTTGGTAAGGAATGCCAGAAATGCAAGTCAATATACGAGAAACTTGACGTGGATTTTGTAAAACTTGACCTTCATGACCCGCTAAGGAAAAGCATAACAAGAAGAATTGCCATCATGCTCCAGAGGACTTTTGCCCTCTACGGCGATGAAAGGGTTATCGTAAACGTCATGAACGCCCTTGAAGAGATTGGCGAAATGGGACCTGATGCCATAAACCGGGCAGCTGATTTACTTGACCAGGTCAATCTCTCAAACAGGATGATGCATGTTGCAAGGGAACTGTCAGGCGGCGAGAAACAGCGCGTTGTACTTGCAAGACAGCTTGTGAAAAACCCGATATTATTACTTGCTGATGAACCCACAGGAACCCTTGACCCAAATACAGCGGAACTTGTCCATGACAGCATTATCAATGCTACTAAGAAATTCAACATGTCCCTTGTCATCACTTCCCACTGGCCGAAGGTTATTGAGGAACTCTCTGACAGGGCTTTATGGCTTGATGAAGGCGAAATCCTGAAGATTGGCAGCCCGTCAGAAGTCTGTCTTGAGTTCATGAAAGAAGTCGGTGATATCGGTGAACAGGAAAAAGCAGAAATCGGGCACCCAATCATTCGGGCACGTAACCTGAAGATGACATATTTCTCACTTGACCGGGGTATTGTCCGTGCGGTCAATGATATCAGCTTCGAAGTAAACGAAGGTGAGATTTTCGGTTTGATTGGTGTAAGCGGTGCCGGAAAAACCACGACTTCGAAAATAATATCAGGATTATTGAAACCAACTTCCGGGGAAATAGACGTAAGGATTGGTGATGAATGGATCGATATAACCCAACTCGGCGCAGAAAATAAAGGAAGGGCTACTAAATATATCGGGATTCTTCACCAGGAGTACAGCCTTTATCCCCACAGGAACGTGATTGATAACCTCACAGAAGCAATCGGTCTTGACCTGCCTTTTGAACTGGGTGAGAGAAAAGCGATACATACCCTTATGACTGCTGGTTTCACTGAGAAAAAAGCAGGAGATATACTTACCAAGATGCCTGATGAATTAAGTGAGGGAGAAAGGCACAGGGTTGCAATGGCACAGGTACTTATAAAAGAGCCGAGGATACTTGTATTTGATGAACCAACCGGCACAATGGACCCTGTTACAAAGATAGAAGTCTCAAAGTCAATCCTTCATGCAAGAAAAGAACTGGGTGAGACATTTGTTATTGTTTCGCATGATATGGACTTTGTCGCGCAGGTATGTGACAGGGCTGCATTGATGCGTCTCGGGAAGATTGTCGATATTGGTGAAACAGATGCGGTTTTATCAAAACTTTCCCATAAAGAGCGGGAAGAAACCCTGGAAGGAATAGCTAAAGAGTTATAGCGCGTAACAGATAATATTCCACGGAGGACACGTGATATCAATAGAGGTTAACGAGCAAAAATTAGAATTAAATGACGGTTCAACCCTTAAAGAGGCTATAGAACAGGGTTCGGCTTATTACATACCCGGTACGACAATAGGAATACTGAAATCAGGTACTACAAAGAAAGAGGCTATTCCTGAATATAAAATATCTACCAGTAAAGGCGAGTTCAGGATTGAACTGACAGGGGAACTAAGCCTGTGGGATAAATACAGTCCCAGTTTTATTAACGTAAAAGCACACTGGGAAACAAATAATTCTATTGCGTTCGGACCTTTTGAAACCGATGTTGGCCCGCAAAGAACTGAGCAAAAATACAACAGGTATGATGTCTTTTTCGGGACAGGCGGGTATGATGCTAAAAACACCTACCTGATGTTCTCTAAAAACAAGCATGTTTCTGATTACGGGGCTCCTGAAAGGAGTGTTGTGGGGATGGTTATAAGCGGAAAGGAAACAATCGCAAAACTCCATCAGGGTGACACTATACTGAAAATAGAACCTGTCATTAAATGGGAAACCCTTGTTGATAAGATCACAACAAGTGACCTTAATACGAAACTCGAAGACGGGATGAAAATTTACACTTATGTTAACGTGGACTTATTTGATGAAGCGCCTGAAGGGGCTGAGCATTTCCTCGGACTTATCAGGAGACAAACGTTTAATGTGGATATGTTCACCAACTCATTCATCTCTGATGATGCTCTGCATGGCGAGACGTGCCAGTATGAACACTGGGAAGCGCGCTCTGAGGGTACGGTTGTGGTGCGCACAGCAGGCGTGGGGTTCGGGCGGACTTTTATTTATAAGGAAGATAGGACGTCAAGCGCAGTACACAGCGTGGTAGGTCATGTTTCAAAAGGTATTGAACTTATAAAGATAGCCGAAAATGGCAGTAAGATAGCAGTTAAATCCAGTCCTGAACGCATCATGCTTATCGGTATGGGGTTCGATGAAGCGGGAAAATTGCTTAATGAACGTGGAATCAAGCTTGAAAAGAAAGGATATACGGGGGATGATGCCGTTATCGTTGAACAGGAGCCTGATACTACAATAGAAATGATTAAAGGGGGAGTTGTTACCGGGCTTGGCGTTAAATCAGACCATATTATCAATGTCAGTTTTTACGATGAACTGGCTCCTAAAACCCTTGATTTCCTGAGGCATTCCCTGCGGCTGAAAGACCGTCCGCTTGGTCCGCTTCCTGTATTTTTCACATATGAGAACACGTACCTGTTCAAGACAGAAAAAGGAGCTGAATCATATAAGGAGATAATTCCTGAAAATATCCCGAAAACAAAAGTTTTAGCAGGGGATATCGGGGTAACGAACCAGGCTGCCAAGAGGTACGGCTTGTTAGGTGTCAGGCTTGTGGATGATGAAAGGTACGGACCGTCCGGGGAAAAATTCGAGTGTACGAATATAATCGGAAAGGTGCTTGAACCGAAACGCCTTATGGGTATAAAAGAAGGCGATACTATTTACATAAGGGAGGTTTCGTGATGGAGAGCATAACAAAAATGCTGGTTATAAATTCCAGGGATGTACTGCCAAGTGATATTGTCATCAAACTTTATGAATCGAATGCGGACATTTCAATTAAGGAAACCTGTTTCGGGGTTATGGTAACAGGGGAGCGCAAGATCGTGGACGAGGTACTTACTAAAATCCGAAAGATGGACCCTTACGGAATATTTATTAAAGAACGCGGACTTGCGCCAGGTGAAAAGTTCAGGTGCAGGGCAACAAGGCGCGGCGGTGCAAGACCCGGATTCCATAATCTTGAGAGCGAGGATAAAATACTGCCGCATATCGGTTCAGCGCTTAGGGCACTGGATAGGGGTGAAATCCCCGAATTAAAGAAGAAAATTAAAAAACTTGATGTGGATATATTAAAGGAAATTATAAAACAAGAATTAGAGGCACAATCATGAAAGTTTTTATTTACCCGACAAACAGTCTCATCCTTTCAGACCTTGTTGAACGTTTTGGTCATGAACCACTGGCTCTCATGGCGGTAATAGGGAAAAAAATCAGGACAAAGGGACTTGATTCCCCGCCAATTAACGTAACGCCTGAAGACCCAAAACTTGGATTGAAATACGCAGCCGTCGAGGTCCCCTCAGGCGTAAGGGGGCGGATGTCATTGTTCGACTCCCTGCTTACAGATGCAGAAGCTGCCGTTATTGTGCGTGACCCTGTAATTTCGTTTGGCTGTATGGGATGTGCGCGGACGAATGAACTGGTAAATTTCCTGATACGGGCGAAAAAAATCCCCTTGCTTGAAGTGGATTATCCTGAAAATGAAGACAATGCAAAGGAATTCGTGTATAAGATTTCTGAATTTTTGAAGTCACTTAAGCCTGCGGAGGATAAAAAATGAGCCAAACTGAAAAACCAGAAAGTTTT
>PGYG01000031.1:0-4938 GCA_002839545.1 Candidatus Methanoperedentaceae archaeon HGW-Methanoperedenaceae-1 | reverse complement strand
GGAACAAAAAGTCGATCCAGCCATCCAGCAGGAAGTGAAAAAAATAAGCACAAATGAGAACCTTGTGAGGATTGCCCAGCTTTCATGCGGTGCCGAGTACAGCGGGATACAGGGTGAAATCGATTCAGCAGTAAAGCAGGTACATGCTGTGATGGTTTATCCTGAGGTGGATATTGAAGATATTGAAAACATCGAGGAAGAGTTCGGGCTAAAGGTTGCAAGCGCTGACCTGAAACTGATGATGGCACGGGCTAAATCCATCGTTGCCGGGAAAGTACAGGTTGATGCGGTTTTCGTTGCAACGTGTTTCAGGTGCGCCGAGGCTGCTATTGTCAGGAGTGAGATTCGAAGATACCTCAATGAAAAAACCGGAATACCTGTAATAAGTTACTCGTTCACGGAAAGGACAACAGCAGGGACGCTGCTTACGAGAATGGAAGCTCTGACAACGACTGCGCGGCGAAAGAGTCTTCTTGCACGGGAGAAACAGTCAGGTCTTACCGCTGGTATCGATTCGGGTTCGACTACAACAAAAGCCATTATCATGCGGGATGATAAGATAATCGGCAAGGGATGGGTTCCCACTATAAAAGTGCTTGAGAGCGCAGAAGAAGCTTTTAATAATGCCCTTAAAGAAGCAGGGGTTGGGCGCGAAGACATACAGGCTATCGGGACAACCGGATACGGCAGGTTTTTGCTTGGTGAACATTTCAAGGCAGACCTTATACAGGAAGAGATTACTGTTAATTCAAAAGGGGCGGTGTATCTTGCAGGCACCCAGAAAGGAAGCGCTACCGTTCTTGATATAGGGGGAATGGATAACAAGGCAATATCAGTGCAGGACGGCATTCCAGGGATGTTCACAATGGGCGGCATCTGTGCCGGCGCATCAGGCAGGTTCCTTGAAATGACAGCTAAAAGGCTTGGCGTGAAAATAGAAGAACTCGGTAAACTTGCACTTAGCGGGAATTACCAGAATGTAAAGATGAACAGCTACTGTATTGTTTTCGGCATCCAATCGCTGGTTAATTCACTGGCGGCAGGCAGTACGCCAGAAGACGTGGCTGCTGCTGCGTGCCACAGTGTTGCCGAGCAGTTGTTTGAACAGCAGCTTCAGGAGATTGACGTGAAAGAGCCGGTACTGATGGTTGGCGGAACGTCACTTATTGAAGGACTCCCGAAAGCTGTCAGCGAACTGCTGAAAGTGAAAGTAATCGTTCCTGAGAACGCACAGTATATCGGCGCAGTCGGTGCTGCTTTGCTGGCTTCGGGATTCATTTCAAAATAACGAGGTAAGATGGAACCACTTGAGACAATTTCAGTTGAGTCCCCGGATATTGTCGGGGCTAAAACTACCAAATCCCTGATTAAGGATACACTGGCAGACCTTTCCCTGACCCGTGTTATCGTGCGGTTGAAGGTTTATGTTGACCCTGTTGAACCTGTGTTTATTTTCACAGCAGTCCTGCGTCTTAGCTCGCCGCCTGTCAGGATAAAGGATTTCGCCAAAGTGGAAATGACGAATATCGAAAAGGATGAAGTGAAGATTGAATTAAGTAAAGAGACGTATGTTGTCAAGCTTCTCGGTAAACTGTGGGACAGGTACGGGAAAGGAAATATCAGCCAGCCTGAACAGAAAGTAATTCTTATACAAACGCCTCTGCCTGATAAGGAAGTGGAGTTCCTGAACGAGCTTATTATCGAAGAGCCGCAGCAGGAAGTCCTTGACCGCCTGATTGATGCGGTGGCTCTCCGTATCATTCCTGAAGGATTCAGGGTGCGCAAACATGAGCTTACGAAAACCCATATCATGTTCGTGGCTTCTGAGGATACGCTTAAACCTGAATGGATTGAGAGGGGAAAGGAAATGATGAAATCGCTAAAGGAGGATGAAGAATATGCTTGAACCTGTGATGTATGAAGGGGGTGTTTTCAAGCATAACCAGATAGAAGAGCTGGTTGAAGACCTTGGCGGCTATATCCTGCAGAAGAATGTCATGCAGACTGAAGTTGTGCTTCTGATGCTTGTCCCGATGAATGATTTGAACGTGGTTGAGGAAAAAGCAAAGAAGCTTCTCGGCAAGGTTACAAGAGCGCCTCTTACAGGGTCTGAAATCGCAACTATTGCCCCGACTCTTGCATACCACCATCTTCCGCATCTTGACTGTGATGTTGCTGAGTTCCTGAGGAAAAAGGGCGCAAAGACAAACATGGTCGGACTGGCGCGCGGCGTGGGGAAGAGGATTTGCCAGCTTACCGCTTACGAGCGCGACCTTATTAACGAGCATGATATTGCGATGTTTATTCTGGGTAATTATGAACATTGTATTATTGAAAAGTCCAAGAAACTTTATGAGGGGATTGATATACCGATTATAGTGCTTGGCGCGCCTGAACTTAAGACAGAGGATGTCCCGAATGCAACTGCGTATGTGGGTAGTTTCGGGAGGATACTGCACCAGATGCGGCATGCTGAGGAACTTAAGACGCTTGATAAACTGGCAGAGGTTACTGGTACCGTACTTGATAAGGTAAGGGTTGAAATCGGGAAGGACCCGCTGGCTATTGCGCCTGTGCGTATCAAGAAGGAACTTGAGGAGCAGATTCCCGAATTGATGGATAATCTTCATCCGCTTCCGGTTACGATGCAGATGACAGGTGTAAGGGTGAAGCTGCCTTATGGGGAATACCATGAACTTATTGAGAACATAGAGTTTGTGGAAGGTGTTAAGATGAAAGAGGTTGCGAAGGTGCTGCCTTCAAAGATGCGGGATTTTATATTGATTAAGGCGCTTCCGAAGTCTGTGACAGGGTTTGTGGTTTGATTGTTTTTCAGGTAGAAATAAACTATAAACTGCTTATAATATGGATGCCTGAAATTGGTTTGTTTTTCACTTCTCATTGGTGAGTGGGGAGTTAACTGATGATGGTGATATAGACATTATGGTTGATTTAAAAGGGAAAAATCACTAATTTACCGTAGAGTTTGTAGACGAGCTGGTGTTTTATTCAGGCATCTAACTGGAATTGTTGTTTTTTGAATTTTTGCTTCATTTTAACTTCTTCTTAGATGCAATTGCTATTTTGTCGCTTTCTTTTTTTACCCGTCTCTCCAGTTTCTTTATATCTTGTTCAGGGGGGATATTTTCAGGAAGGATATTATTGTTTGTAAGTACTTGCCGAATTTCAGTATTGTTTTTTACATGCTCAGATGTGATGTCGTTTTCTCCCTGCAAGTTCTTTTTAGTGACGTTAAAATTAGTAATTTCTGTTGCGAAGCTTTTGGCGCTTATTGTTACGGTTGGGAGAAAATCTGCCATTGGTCTATTATTTGGAATATTCATTTTATTTTTTACCTGACGGGTTGTAAGTCCTCCAAATAATGCTTGATCCCCTTTGCTTCTAATCCTTGCAAATCCGCTCTCATCAACTCCCCTTTCATAGATCAATTTCGATAATTCGGTTTCAGAATCTTTTAATTTCTGTCTTGCCTGTAATCTTTCGGATAAAGTAATTCGTTGTTCAATTAATTCCTGTTTTCGGGTCTGGACTGCAAAATAGCTCTGGGCAAATGCAATCTCCTCTTTTCTCGGGTCGCCGTTTTGAGCAACAAGATAGCAAGCATAGCGGGTAAGCATGATATCATCAACTTCCCGTTCTGCTCCTGAACCGATTGTGACCTTTTTGGCGGCATCGACAAAATGGTTAGGGATATCGTTTCCCGATCTTTTACATGATTCTTTTGCTTTTTCTATAACGCCATGGAATTTGCGCCATTCCGTATATCCAAGAAGACCTTGTAAATCTCTTGCAAACCAGAACTCAATTCCATCTTCTTCATAAGCATGGTCTTCAAATGTTTTGGATAATTTAGTGATAATCTGTTTTTCCATTATACCACCTTATCTATTGTAACTGGAAGTTTGTTCTTCAGGTACTCATCACAATTCATGTTGGCAGCATTATAATACGATTCCATATCATTTCCCCTTATTGAAACCCTCGACAATAGCTATCTCTTCGTGGGTCAGGTCATAGAGTTTGTAAACGGGCAGGTTTATTTCTTCTTAGTTCCAAGCCTTTTTTTGGTTTCAGGCTCATTAAGATAATTCTCTTGTGTGACTACTTTTTCACCGCTTCTTAGTTCCAGTTCTTTTCTTGCCACCCCCGCCACAGTCCCGCCTTCTTTTGCAGCATTCTTATTCTCATCAAAACCCAGCGCATCTTTGTTTCTGGCTATTTTCGTAGTAGAAGCCTCTCCAAGCATGTTGAATATCAATTCCAGGTCGTTCATATGGTCTCTAAGGTTTTGCTGTTTGAGTCCTTTTAACTTTTTGTATTCACCTGGTGTTAAGCCAAATGCAGCTTTTGAGATTTCAGCCGTTAAGATGGAATATTCTGTTTTTGTTTTGATTCCTCTTTTATCCCATTCATCAGTAAGCTCGTCCCTTATCGCTATTCCTCTTACCCTCTTTTCAATCCATTCATCGGAATAACCTTTGGATTTGTATATTTCTTTCATCCGCTTTTGTGCAAGTTCGGGGTCTTCTATTTCCTGCACCCGTTCATAACCGACTTTTGCAAGCCACCTTTTGAAAGGTTCGGCTTTTGGGGATGGGATGGACTGGATTATCCTGAATGCCCCTTCTGTATTGACGCAGTTCATTTTTTGCATCCCGCCCGTAGTATCTACTGCAAGGGTATGTACAATTTGTACCCACCCTTTAGCAAGGGAGTCGTCCCTTCGTTTCATTTTTTGAATATACTGTTTTGGGTCACTGGAATCAGTTAATACATACACAATATCCTCTAAAACAAACCACCATTCGTTATTGTTCCATGTACGCCGTATTTTCTGTCCCTCAAAAACGACAAGTGCATCTTTTGAATCCATGTTGTTCCACCCATGCAGGATATTTTTCAATATTCAAAAGGTTG